>JAEZAA010000024.1 GCA_023430625.1 Pseudomonadota bacterium | reverse complement strand
CACCACCGAGACTGAGAGAAGAGCCGCTATGGGCGCCCAGTGGAAAGCCAAACACAAAGCCGAAGCCGCGAACGCAAAGGGTCGCATCTTCACCAAACTGACCAAGGAAATCATGGTTGCCGCGCGTGGCGGCGCTGATCCCGACATGAACCCCCGCTTGCGCCTGGCGGTTGAGCAAGCCAAGAAAGCCTCCATGCCGCGCGACACCCTGGAACGGGCCATCAAGAAAGGCGCGGGACTACTGGACGAGTCGGTGAACTATGAAGTGGTGACCTATGAGGGCTTCGCGCCGCACCAGGTGCCGGTCATCGTGGAATGCTTGACGGACAACAAGAACCGCACGGCCCAGAGCATCCGGCTGCTGTTTCGCAAGGGCCAGCTCGCCACCTCCGGCGCGGTATCCTGGGACTTCAGCTACCTGGGCATGATCGAAGCCACGCCGAACAGCCCGGATCTGGATCCGGAAGTCGCGGCCATCGAGGCTGGCGCCCAGGATTTGGAAGCTGGCGAAGAAGGCACCACCCTGTTTTACACTGACCCCACTGATCTCGATGCCGTCAGCCGTGCCCTGCCCGCGCAGGGGTTTACCGTGCAATCCGCCAAGCTGGGCTACAAGCCGAAAAACCCGGTCACCATCAGCGACAGTGACGCGCTGGCCGAGGTTGAAGCCTTCCTCGAAGCGCTGGATGGCGATGACGACGTCCAGAACGTTTACGTCGGCCTAGCCGGTTGAGTGAAGCCGCCAAGGGTGCATGTAGTTTCTGTATGCACCCTTCCGCGATTCTTCAGCTATAACTGTAGTTCCGGCGATGTGTTTAGAGCACTCTCTGGAATACCCGGAATTGCACGACCGTTAACGTCGGCGTGGATGTTTTTGACGATGGAGTTAAGTACCTCGATGTTCTCTTCCTTGCGCAGTCACCTCGCCAGGTTTCGGACCGCCGTATGATCTACCGCCTCCTGCTCGCCTGGGCACTTTTGGCCACGGCATTTTTTGTTCAGGGTGAGCCTGCTGTTCAGGGGGAGCCCAGTGGCGTCCAAGGGACACCAGCGTCCACCGCTGACACCCCCGCCGCCAAGATTCGGGTCGAGGTAATTGCCATGGAATATCCGCCGTTCCTGAGCGAGAGCCTGCCAGGCAAAGGCACGTCCTTTGACTACCTCCACCGCAACCTGACCAGTTCCAATATTGAGATCGTCCCCCTCTTCGTTCCGCCCGGACGCGCCAAATACCTGATGGAGCGTGACGGCTGGCACGCGTCCTTCATACCGCCCACGACTTCTTCAGACTCCGTCCGGCTCGTTCCCCTGCAAGATGCCGAAATGCGGTTCGGCCTGTTACGCCTTCATCAGGACGGGCGCTTTGCCTGGTCCGAGCTCAAGGAGCTTGCCGGCAAGACGGTGGCCGCGACCCGTGTCGGGCGCATCAGCGGCTACTATGCGGATCTGAAACAGAACGGGGTGGAGCTGTTTTTCGTCAACGATATGCAGCAAGCGGTGCGTCTGTTAATGCACAAACGCGTGGATTATGTGCTGACCGTCGAGGAAACGGGTTGGTACGTCGTCGATGCCTTGGGATTGGAGCGCAAAGCCTTTCAGTTCTCCGATAGCAGCATCGACGTCTTCAACTACCATGTTCACATCAATACCCAAACACCGGAGGGACGCGAATTAGCACGCGCCCTCAACGCCCAGTAAAGGGTTGAACCGGCTCATCCGGACATACGGCTAAAGCCACCAGTCGGAACACTCACCAAATCACCCTCCTAAGTGAGACAGGGCAAGGCTTGCGACGTCAGCGGTCGAGGCTTTCTCGTCTTTCACAAAGTTTTACGCCGGCCCGTTCCAACCCGGCGGCAGGCTGGCGAAATCACTTCTATACAAAAGCCGGGGCTTTCGTACCAATTTCATCCTGGTGTGATTGCTCCAACGCCGGCGCACTCAGACCCTTGAGCCGGCATTCATTACCCCTCTTCTATCCGACAATGAAGTTATCCCCGTGATCAGATATGTTCTCTTGTTCTGGCTGGCGTGCCTGTGTGCTGCCACGCCCGCCTTGGCCCAGATCAGCCCATCCACGCCGGTCCTCGACATCTCGACCCTGGAAAATGGGAGCGCGGTCCTGGGGCGGCACCTCACCTATCTGGAAGACCCGGAAGGTGCATTAGAATTGCAGGACGTCCAGTCAGACACCTCCCTGACCTGGCGCCTCAGCGACTCCGAAACGCCCAACCCCGGCTTTACCCAGAGCACCTACTGGTTTCGGGTCAAGCTGATCAACGATCAAGCCCATCCGGCGACCCGGTTGCTGGAAATCGCCAACCCGATCCTCGATTTTCTGGATGTCTATGTCATCCGCGACGGGAAGGTTATCGACAGCGTCAAAACGGGTGATCAGCGTCCATTCGGGACCCGTCAAGTCGATCACCGCAACGTGCTGGTTGAGCTGAACTTCCCAGCGGGGAGTGAAACGGAGCTCTATATTCGCGCGGCAACCGAAGGCTCTCTGCAGTTGCCCATCGAGCTGTGGGAACCCCGCGGCTACTTCGAGCATGATCAGTACACGCTGACGCTCCAGATTCTCTTCGCCGGCATCATGCTGGCGCTCGCCGTCTACAATCTCTTGCTCCTGCTCGCGGTGCGCGATCTCAGCTACCTCTGGTACGGTCTCAACGTCGTGGTGCTGCTGCTGATCCTGTTATCCTTGCGCGGCATTACGTTTCAGTTTCTGTGGCCCAACTGGCCGGAGCTGAACAATCACGCGCTGGTCGCCTGCATGATGCTGAGCGTCGGCTTCGCCAGCCTTTTCACCTATACCCTGCTGGATATTCGCCAATACGGGCGATTCCTGCGGTGGTTCGTACTGGGGACGGCTGCCACTGGCTTCATCGTCTTTGCCTTGTCACTCTTCACCAGCTATGCGACAGCGATCCGTCTCGCTGTCGTGGTGGTCGCCATTGCGGCGCCGGGCATATGGTTGGTCGGCGCCTACCTGTGGACCAAGGGTAACGTGCTGGCCAAGCTCTATACCATCGCCTGGTCCATGCTGCACCTGGGCAACACCTTCCTGGTGCTCAGCAAGGTCGGCATTCTGCCGCGCAACCTTCTGCTCGAGTACGCCCCGCAGATCGGCGCTTGCCTGGAAGTGATGCTGCTGTCGTTCGCCCTCGCCTACCGGATTAACCTGGAGCGTCGACGCCGTTTTCTGGCTCAGGCCAATGCCCTGGCCTCCGAACGCGAGGCACGGTCCGCCAACGAA
>JAEZAA010000149.1 GCA_023430625.1 Pseudomonadota bacterium | reverse complement strand
ATATCGGGCAGCGGGGCGTCAACTGGCTATACCGCCGGATTAGCCAGCGGACGCGCTGCGGCGGCTCCTTTTCATTCAATGGCGACTGGGAACTGGACTGGAGCCAGAGTCGATATCCAGAAGGTACCGTCATCATCGCCAGCCCGCCCGGCAGCCCCTCGTATCCGGTCAGCTCCGGCATCCTCAACACCAATGGCAACCTGAGCATCTCGTTGCGCCTGTTTTACAGCATGGGCGTTGGCCGGGCACGGCGGGAACGCTGCCTGGCGCTTTGGCGGGATCACCTCCTGGGACTGCTGGAGAACCAGCAAGCCAAATCCGCCTCCACCTCCGTAACATCCCCGCAACAAAAAACCGCCTGATTTTTGTGCACCCGGGCTGTTAAAGCCCGGGGTCGCATTCACCTTTCGATGTGCGCTACGTCCCGAAATTCGTGAACACACACTCACGTTTCGTTGGGAAAGGGTCTATATTTAGCAAAATAACCCAATTTGGTTTTTTTGTGCCAAAAACCGCGCCCGTCACAAAAATAAACATTCCTCATCCGCCCCGGCAGATGCGGCAATCGGGCTCAAACCGTCGTATCACAACGGAGTACTGTTGATGTTTGGTCACCTCCCTTCCGCTCCTCGCCTGCTCACTCTCGCCATGCTGACCCTGGGCGCCGCCCCCAGTTGGGCCAGCATGGGCAACATCGGTACCACCTATGGCCTGATGCCGAGCGACGTTGCCTCCGCCCAGGCCCTGTCGATGTTCAACCCCAAGGTCGCCGCCACCTATTACAACCCGGCCTATCTCACCCGCGATCCTCGCGGTGAGCTGACCGCCGGCATCCTGCACGGTGACCACGAGCTGCGCGTGAAAAGTGACTTCCGGGACGGCGACCTGCTGCAGGACGCGCCCAGCCAGCATGTGCTGATCGGCATGAAGACCAACGTCGGTTCGCTGACCACGCTGGGTCACCCGATCTATCTGGGCTTTGTGGCCGGCGTTGAGAAATATGGCAAGGAAATGCTGGCGTTCGATGCCGGCACCTCCGAGCAGGGACAATTTCTGGAATACGGCCGCCAGCCGCTGTTCCTCAACGTGGGTGCCGCCACCGAAGTGTGGGACGGCATCTCTGTCGGCTACTCGGCACGCGTCACCCTGCACGCCGATGCCAGCCTGCGCGCCGTGACCGATTTGGCCGGTAACACGAAGTATGAAACGCTCACGGTTAACGCCAAGCCATCGCTACGCTCCATCCTCAGCGCCAACCTGGACTGGGGCAAAGCCTTCTGCGAAGACACCAGTTGCCTGGTCAATGGCCTGGAAACCGCCATCACCTACCGTTCCAGCTCCAGCAGCAAGACCTCGGTGGATGCCAACACGGTCATTCCCGGCACCATTCCAACACCCGGTCTGAGCCTGAGCGTCGCCACCTTGGATTCCTACCAGCCCGAAACGCTGGCACTGGGTGTCCACTACGCGACCCACGGCTGGCGTGTGGCCGTTACCCTGGAGCAGCAGAACTGGTCCTCCCTGGGTGATGACTTTGAGAATGACACCATCCGCGACCAGGCTGGCCTGAAGTTCGACGACATCCTGATCCCACGCGTCGGTGCCCAATACCACCTGAACGAGATGATCAGCCTCACGACCGGGGTAAGCTTCGAGAAATCCCCGCTCAAGAGCGATGAAAGCCTCAACGTGAACTACTTCGACAACGACCGCATCGTGATCGGTCTGGGTGCGACCCTGCGCCTCAACAATGCCCCCTTCATGGCCTATCCGGTGCAGCTGGATTTCGGCTACCAGCACCACATGTTGAAAGAGCGGGATTTCCAGGTGACCTATGACCGGCCTGGCATGCAGGTTAACGAAGAGGTGACCGCCGACGGTGACGTCCATGTACTGTCCGCCGCACTGACCCTGAAGTTTTAAGGAGCCTTTTCATGCAAAAGCGCCTAAGCGTTTTACTGAGCGCCGCCGTCGCGCTCAGTGCTTGTAGTGGCGGTGACAAGCAAACCAGCCTGCTCACGCACCAGGGCCAGGCCAGCCTGGTCTACTCCTATCCGTTGACCGAGCAGCAGGAGGTACCGACCCACGCACCGGTGGTGCTGCGTTTCTCGGAGCCGCTGCTCAACGAAGACCCGGCCAGCCAGATTGTGCTGCGCGACCAGAACGGCGCCGCAGTCGCCTATCAGGCCGCGGTGGTCGACGAGGGTCGTGGACTCGTGCTCACACCCGTGGCGGCACTCGCGCCCAATACCCGCTATACCGTCGAGGCCACGGATCTGGTCACCGCCAGCGGTGCGATCCCCTGGAGCGACAGCCTTGCCTTCACCACGCGCTCGGCGGTCGAGGGTACTCGAAGCCAGCTGTCCAAAGGTGATTTCACCGTCAGTCGCCTCATTCCGGATGGTGACCAGCTGCCCCTGATGGACTTCTCAACCTTGCGGCTGCAGTTTACCCAGCCCCTGGACGTACGCTCGGTTCGCTACGGCGAAACCCTGACCCTGCTGGACGCCAGTGGCGAGCCGGTTGCCGCCAGCCTGATCGTCCAGGGTCCCTACATCAGCATCGATCCGGTGGAGGACTTACAGGCCGGTGCCAGCTATCAGCTCAAGCTCGACAGCAGCCTGACCAGCAGCCTCGGCGATGCCTTGAACCCAGGTGAATACGCCGAGTTTACGTTGACGCCCAAGAACTCCCACCCGCGGGAGATCATGGCACAGCGTGCTGGCGACTCCATGGACGGCTCCCTGCTGTCCGTCCTCAGCGGCGCCCCCATCAACGCAGTGCCTGTCAAAGCGCTCCTGCTGGGTGATCAGTCGATGTCGCAGCAACAGGGCGACGTGCATGCCGAGCTGGCTTTCGTGCCGAATTATCCCGAGGTCACCCCATTACGGATCGATCGCTCCAGCCTGCTGGTCGGCTCTTCGGTCAATGTGGAAGTGGCCGGCCGCGTACCCGCCGGCTTTGAGACCGGTGACATCAACGTCACCTTTATCTCGGATGCCAACGGCTACCTGATTCCAAACCAGTACAGCAACGATGAAGCCGCACCCCGGCATATTCGGCTGTTTCTCGATTTGGCCATGACGGCCGAGAACGAGAAGGCCAACGGCGCCCTGAGCCAGGATCTGCTGCATGTGGAATTGGCGGGAACCGCCATCGTCCAGAACGGCATCATGGTGATCGACGCCATTGGCGTCGTGGAACCCAAGGTGCTGGGCCTGGATCAGGCATACGGCGTCCTCTCGTTCCACATGGAAGCCTACCGGGACCAGATCAATGCGCCCGCACCGGCGGTCGATGATGTTGCGCCCTTTGTTCAGTCCTGGGTGCCGGGCCCTGATCATCAGGGCAAGCAGCGTCCGGGCGATCCGATCATTGTGACGTTCAGCGAACCGCTGGACCGGAACAGTCTGGTGGAGGACGGTGCCTGGAATCTGCTGGCAAACGACACCCCTGTCACGACTCAATGGCGCCTGGACGGCAGCAGCCTGGTGATCCAGCCGGAAGGCGGGCTGCAGTTTGGCCGGCAGTATGAGCTGCAGTTCACCGCAGCGGTTCGTGATCTGTCCGGCAACGCGCTGATTGCTCCGAGTGAGCGCCTGACGTTTGCGCTACCCAGGTACCTGAACACGAGCATTCGGGCACCATTGGTCCTGACCTCCACGCCGGGGTATCCCTGCGCCAAGGTGGACATTAATCTGACCCAGGGGCATCAGGGACGTTGTAACGGCGGCGTGACCAATGCCTCGCACGGCAACAATGACCTGAACCCATTTCGCTCACATGAGGACGTCCGCCGGCCGCATGATGATCTTATCCCCATTCTGGATCATCCGGCCTCACGCCCGCTCGTTGCGACCTTCACGCAAAACCTCAAGCCTGAGAGCGTCACCCTCGGCAAAGCCTGTAATGACAGTGCGACGTTCCGGGTTGAGCGGGTGAACACGGCCGGCGTCTGCCAGGAAGCCATTCCCGGCAAACTGACGGTGGAAGCACGCCGGATTACCTTCACGCCCGAGCAGCCGTGGGCGCAAGGCGAGCTATATCGCTATGTTCTTGGCTCACAACCGACTGCCACGCCGAATTGCAGCGGCACCGGAGCCATCTGCTCAATCCACAACCTGGCATTGCAAACCGCGTTGCTGTCGGGTCCTGCCGATAAGTTCGGCGGCGCACCCATTGAGCAGTATTTCCGGGGTGGCCAGGATGTCGGTACGGTCTTTAACCCTCTCCGCAACTTCCCGACGGTGGACGTGAACTCCAACCTGATCGACTCCAAGTCCGGCGAGGCAGAGGCGGCCCTGAAACCCAACGAAGAACTGTCGCTTCAAAACACGACCCGTGTGATTTCAAACGGTAAGAACGGTCGGCAGTCAGGTCTGGCTTATGTGTCTACGGTCAAGGTCGGCAACTGCGGAAGCTCTCGCTGCGCGGCAGAAGAGTTCGTGACCATGACGGCGGCACTGGATACCGAAGTGATTGGGTATGATCCCGTTGAGGATGCGGTACGGGTCAAGCTCTATCCCACCATCCTTGCCACCAGCGGCCTTGATCTGCAACTGACCATCAGAGCAGCCAGCATCATTCCCCTGCCGATTCATTCTGAAACCGGCCCCCAGGTCATGCGCATGCGTTATCAGGAAGACGAGCAAGGCAATCGCACGCAGCTGATCGACGGCTACATTCGGGAAACGCCGGATGGCCCCATTTTCACAACCGTCGTGGATGCCTATATGGATGCGCCGTATCTGGAGCCGCCGCTCAGCGCCAAGCACAACCAGTACAGCTTGCCCATCAAGCTCAACCTGACAGGTGCGGTGACCTTCTTCGAAGACGGACGGATGCAGATCATTCAGCGCAACATCGAGCCCGTTGATCTGCCGGTGCGGTTGATCGCACTTGGCCAAACCTTGTCAGTCGGCCTCGAAATCCCGGCCAATGGCGTTTATCTGAACTACGTCTCCAAGTTCACCAAGCAATAAATCCCACTCTCGCGCCGGCGGCCCTGCCG
>JAEZAA010000130.1 GCA_023430625.1 Pseudomonadota bacterium | reverse complement strand
TTCGGTGGTATCGCGCATCACAAGTACGGGTTTGCCCAGAGAAGGTGCTTCTTCCTGGATACCGCCGGAATCTGTGAGGATGATGTGGGCCCGGTTCATCAGGTACACAAAAGGTAGATAATCCTGGGGTTCAATGAGGTGAATATTTTTTAATCCGGCCAACAGGCGATTAACCGGCTCCTGCACATTGGGGTTGAGATGGACCGGGTAGAGGATTTGCACCTCTGGATGGGCTTCGGCGGTGCGAACCAGGGCTTGGCAGATGCGTTCAAAGCCACCCCCAAAGCTTTCCCGGCGGTGGCCGGTGACCAGAATGAGCTTGCGACTGCTGTCCAGGAAGTCAAAGCGGGCTTGCAGTTCGTTGGCCAGTTCCTGATTGGTTTCGAGTTTTTTCACCACTTCCAGCAGGGCGTCAATCACCGTGTTGCCGGTGACATAGATGCTGGCGTCGGCAATGCCTTCGTTCAGCAGGTTCTGCCGGGAGGTGGCGGTGGGCGCGAAGTGCTTGGCGGCGATGGCGCCGGTCAACTTGCGATTACCTTCTTCCGGCCAGGGGGAATACAGGTTGCCGGTACGCAGGCCGGCTTCCACATGGCCCACGGGAATCTGCTGGTAGTAAGCGGCCAGGGTGGTGGCAAAGGTGGTGGCGGTGTCGCCATGCACCAGCACCATGTCGGGCTGGAAATCCGCCAGCACGCTTTTCATGCCCTGCAGGATACCGGTGGTCACGTCGGTAAGATCCTGGCCTGGTTTCATCAGGTTCAGGTCGTAATCCGGAGTGAGTTCGAACAGCCCTAAAACCTGGTCCAGCATCTCGCGGTGCTGGGCGGTCACGCACACTTTGGCGTTAAACCGGGGATCTTCGGCTAGTTGCAGGGCCAGAGGCGCCATCTTGATGGCTTCGGGGCGGGTACCGAATACGGTCAAAATTTTCATGTTGCGGACTACCTGTCTTGCAATTGGTATTCGAGTTCCTGGCAGCGCTTGAAATAGTGTTCCAGGAGCTTTTGGGTTTCTTCCAGTTGCCGGGCCACGGAAGCTTCGTCCTGCCTGGCTTCAGCGCTGGCTTGAGGATAGTTAAGGGTTCCCGGTACTGCCGTAGGGGATATCCCAGACCGGCCTGTCGGCGCGTTCATGCGCAGCTCACACAGGCGGATACTGTTTGCGAACAGGTGGCTACCGTAGGTTTGTGCGGCTTTTTGGTAGCAGGTTTTGGCTTGTTGATAGTGCCCCTGCTTAAAGTGCGCCACGGCCTGTTGCACGATGGATTGGGAAGTCTTGTTCATTAATTCTTCGAAACCTTTGTTGAAGCTAATCATTAATGGTGAGCCACAGCGCACCCTTCTCGGTGTTCAGCGCTCTTTGCTGGCAGGTCAATCCGCGTTGTTCACAGACCTGTTGCCAGAGGCGGGCGACCTGTTGTTCGCCCTCGCGATTTGCGTCATCCAACACGAGGTGTAGCTGATGCGCGGATAGGTATTGCAATAGGGTAGCCAGCGCCGGCTCCCGGGCCAGTGGGTTGGCTTGGGGACTGTGGGGGCCATCCACCAGCACCAGAATTTTTGCGCTGCGCCCCGCGTACAACTGGGCGATGCGGGCCAGGTTCTGTTCACAATCGTAGAACAGGGCCTGATGGGCCGCCTGGGCCGTGCGGGTGGTGGGCACCAAGGGCGCGAGAACCAGATCCACCAGTTGATTCAGGTTGGAGCTGGCGAGGCTATTCTGGGTTTGTTGCAGAAATGCCCGGTCCTGTTCGAAACTCAGAATCCGCTGGGGCAGGTCGTATTCGTCCAGGGACTGGACTTGCTGGCTGCCGACAACCTCCTTGCGTCCCGTATGTTCCAAGGCTTGGGTGCCGACTGAGCGGCTGCCGGAACTGATGGTGTTGAGCACCGCCCGGGCGAGCAGGACCGTGGAGGTGCCACTGCCAAATTCGATGATCAGGTCATACTGGTTGGTCTCGATGGCCCGCACCAGATGGCCGGCCAGATCGGCGCCAATGGCCCAGCCACCATACTCCAGGGGTTGTTCACCGCTTTCCAGGTACTGATGCAACCCAGTAATGGCCTGGATTTGCTGGCGCTGGACCTGAAACGACTGGGTGACATGCTTGCCCAGGGCGTTGGTGGCCTGCTGTAGTTCGCTGGACTGTCGGGCGGCGTGCTGGTTGAACAGCTGCTCCATTTTGGCTTCCAACTGGGTGAATGCCTGCTGCCCGGTGTTCTGGCTTTCCTGCAAGTGGCGTTTATCCTGTTCCAGGGTTTGCAGTTGCGCTTTCAGCCGGGTGTTTTCCTGCTCCAACTGCTGCCTGGCGGTTGCCATCTGTTGCAGTTGTTGCTCAAGTTCCTGAACCTGCTTTTTGCGTTTGGCGAGCCAGCCCTTGTGGTCATCCAGTTCTTTCTGAACGATCTCCAGCGCCGCAGCCCGTTCCTCCGCCGCTTTGGTCACCTGCTCAAGTTGCTTAGCGGTGCTGGCTTTGACGTCGTTCAGCTCGGTTTGCAGGGCTTGCCGGGCCTGGTCCGCTTGTGCCTTGGACTTATTAGTTTTTTCCAGCTCTTCTTTTAGGGCCTGCAACTCTCTTTGCTGCTGTTCGAGGCTGCTTTGTTGCTGTTCAAAACTGAGCTGTTGTTGTTCAAAACTGCGCTGTTGCTCAGCCTGGCGCGCTGAAAGTTGCTCAAGCTGCTGCCGGGCTTCTTTTTCGGCTTGTTCTTTGGCGGCGAGCGCTTGGGTGGTTTGTTCCGCAGCATTGCGGGCCGCTTCCAAGTCTTTCGCCGCCTGAGTTTGCTGGCTTTTGAGCTGCCGATTTTGGCTTTCCAGTTCGGTGATCCGGTCTTTCAGGGGGTTGCGTTGCAACTCCCAGCTGGGCCAGTCCGGGTCTTGCTGGTTGTGGTCAATCATGATGTAGCCGTAGTCCGCGAGCATGGCGAGGCTGGCTTCCGCAGCAACACTGCCTTCATAGAATGGCTCAGGATTGGCGGTCAGGTTCAGATGGCTGAAGGCTTTGAGCTGGTCGCTGGCGATCAGGGCCTGGAGGATGGCCTGTTCTTCACCCGGAGCCTGGATCACCAATTTCGCCGGTTGGCCTGGTTCCAGGGCAATTTCCCCCAGCAACTGTTCTGGGGTGAGGGTTTGCACGCTGTGAGTCCTCAGGGTTTTCAGGCCGGGAAACAGGCGTTTGAGGCCGGTGGCCGCGCGCAGGCTGCTGGCGTCCTGCAGGTTGTATTCCTGCAGCTGATTGTGCGCCGGGTCGGCTGTAATAGCGGCCTCCCGCACGGCGACGTTGCGGTGCGCCTGGGCTTGTTTGGCCAGTTTCGCCGCCAGGGCCGGGATTGGCTCGATCAGCAGGATGCGCTGGGCGTTGGACGCCAGGTAGGCTTCCAGCTCGTTACAGTGTCCTGCACCTATGTGAATGATGGTTTGCATGCGGTATCCGTTTGTCGCTGAGCTATTGAATGGTAAGGGACACGTCTCCTACTCATTCCCATGAGGGGCAGGCAAGGTCGGGTAGTAGTTGTTATGGGGCGCTCGCTGTTCCTGGCGCCCAAATTTTATGTAGTGAACCAATGGGTTGATGCCTTCCTGGGCGACGTCTGGATAACTGCTGAGATACCAGGCGCTGTCGAACTCTGGGCTGGGATTGCGCCCCTCCTTGGCCCCGAATTTGAGGTAATGCGCAATTGGATCTATGCCCTCTTTCGCCACATCGGGATAGCTCGCCAGGTACCACTCCTGATTAAACAAGCCGGATGCTTTGACGAGGGAGACCTGGCGCTTGAGGCTCTTGCTTTCCGGCGTGCCGCGCCGGAAGGTTTTACCCAGGGCACGCACCGGCGCGGTGGCTTTCCAGGCTTTGCTGGAACGGAAGTTGTTGAGCTGGTTTTGCAACTGGGCGATTTCACGGTTGGCAACGTCGAGGGCGTGGTCCTGGCTTTGGCGGTATTCATCCAGTTGGCGTTCCACCTGCCTTGTGTGCAGGAATTGCCGTTCGAAGGCTTCCTGCACCAGATGCAACTGCTCTAGAACCAGGCTGTGTTCGGCCCGGACGCCGTTTAGGATGATCAATTGCTCATTGGCTTCGACCAAGCTCTTCTCAAGCCGGTCTTTTTCCTGTTGCAGCCGTTGTTCGTTACTTTTGGCCGTGCTGAGCGCTTGGGTCAGTTTTGCCAGCTCTGCTTGCGCGGTCTGTTGTTCGGCTTCGCCTTTCTTAACCCGAGTCGTCAAGGAGGCAGCTTCCTGCTGGGCGTGCTTCAGCTCTTCCTCCAGGACTCGACCACGGAGGAATTGACGTTCCAGTTCTTCCTGCACCTGGTGGAGCTGTTCCAGCAACAGCCTGTTCTCATCCTGACCGCCGGCTAGTTCGGCCAGTCGACTGTTGGCTTCGCCCATGGCCTTGTGCAGCCGGTCTTTTTCCTGTTGCAGTCGTTGTTCATTAAGTTGGGCAACACCAAGCGCTTGTGTCAGATTTACCAGGTCTTCCTGAACCTGGTTGAGCTGTTGCAGTAACAGGCTTTTCTCATCACGGTCATTGGCGAGTCCGGCCAGTTGCTTATTGAGTTCAGTCACTGTGTGCTGAAGCCGGTTCCTTTCCTGGAGCTGCCGTTGTTCGTTAATTTGGGCGCTGCTGAGCTTCTGTGTCAGCAAGGACAATTCCGCTTGCGCAGTCTGCTTCTCGGCTTCGCCTTGTTTGACGCGGGCCGTCAATGTTTGCGTTTCTTGCTGTGCTTGTTTCAACTGGTCGTCCAACCCCCGGCTATGGAGGATTTGGCGTTCCAGTTCTTCCTGTACCTGGTGGAGCTGATCGAGGAGCAGCCGATTTTCTGTCCGGGCTTCGCCGAGCATGCCGTCAGCCTCGGTGCATTGAGCAGCGAGGGTCTGGTTTTCCTCGCCACGTAGGTTCAGCTCCCGTTGCAGTTGTTCCAGGGCCTGCTGTGTGCTGGCCAGTTGATCGAGGTGTTGCGCTTTCTCGAACTCCTGCCGTTTCAACGAGTGAATAACCTGTACCACATCCACTGGCGGAGCGGAGTAGCCATGGCCGTCGAGGGGCAGGCTGCAGGCTTCTAGTTGTGCCAAAAGCCCATCAATATTGGGGGTTTGCCGCACCAGTTGCGTTGCGAGCAACAGTTCCAGTGCTGGTAATTCTTCCTGTTGCAGCATGCCTTCGGCTTCAGAATCCGCAGCTTGTTCGCAGTGAATGTTCAAGCTACCGGCTATTGCCTGCAGCATCGCCCTGGGTTGGGCCCGTAGATGGGCCAGGTTGACCATGACGGACTGACGCCGGTGGCGCTTGTAAAACGACACCAGATCCTGCGCGGCAAGCAGCCACTGGTTCAGCGCCGCTTCAGGTGTGGCTCCCGTGGCAAGGGCGCGAGCCAGGGCAATTTCCGGTCGAGTATGCAGGAGCAAGTAGTGTTTGGAGGTATCCGCATCCGCCAGCTCGGTTTGATACCAACTTTCTGGATTCCCTGGGTATTCGGGCTGCATGCCCGCACGCTCGAGTAACGGGACAATACGCTGCCAATCCGAGGTTGGCGTTGCTGCTAGGATGAGGGGCATAGCGTTGTATGGCTCCTTCCGGAAACTCTGCTCGTTAATTATTAAGTATTCAGAAGTTGGACCAGATACTGGCCATAACTGGTCTTGCTGAGTGCGGCGGCGCGCTGGGCCAGTTCTTCCCGACTGATCCATTGATTACGCCAGGCGATTTCTTCCAGACAGGCCACTTTCAGGCCCTGTCGATGCTCAATGGTTTGCACGTACTGAGCAGCCTCGAGCAGACTGTCGTGGGTTCCGGTGTCGAGCCAGGCAAAGCCCCGGCCAAGACGCTCTACGTGCAGGTCGCCCCGTTCCAGGTAGGCGTTATTAACACAGGTAATTTCGAGTTCGCCGCGGGCGGAGGGAGTCACACGCTTGGCGATCTCAACCACGTCGTTGTCATAGAAGTAGAGCCCGGTTACGGCGTAGCTGGATTTGGGCTTGGCGGGCTTCTCTTCGATAGACAGCGCTTTGCCGCTGTCAGCAAACTCCACCACGCCAAAGCGTTCCGGATCCTTGACCATATAGCCAAAAATCGTGGCACCCGACGTTCTGGCGGCAGCGCGTTTGAGCTGATCGGAGAAGTGCTGGCCGTGGAAGATGTTATCGCCCAGGCCCAGGCAGACCGAGTCGTTGCCGATGAACTCTTCACCAATGAGAAAGGCCTGGGCCAAGCCATCGGGGTTGGGCTGCACTGCATAGCTGAAGCGGACACCGAATTGATCGCCATTACCCAGGAGTCGCTGATACTGGGGCAGATCATCGGGTGTCGAAATGATCAGTATTTCGCGGATGCCGGCCAGCATGAGCACCGAGATCGGGTAATAGACCATCGGTTTGTCGTAGATCGGCAGCAGTTGCTTGGATACCCCTTGAGTAATGGGATACAAGCGGGTTCCGGAGCCGCCGGCCAGGATAATGCCTTTCATGTATACGCCTGATGTTCAGAGTGCCACGTTGGGATCGCTGCATTGCCAAAGTACCCTTGGTCCGGTACGGGCAATAAAAAAAGGATGTTGCTAGGTGGGCATTTTTCTTTTTTGCTATTTATTAACGCGAACTGTTCGGGGGATTTACGTAAACAGCTCATCAAGAGTCAGCCCCAATTGTAGTTGCCAATCCGGTAGCCGCACGCTTAATTTTTGTTCAAGTTTTGTTACCGACAGCCTCGAATTCAGAGGCCGTCGTGCGGGTGTGGGGTAAGCGCTGGTCGGGATAGGCTTTGTATTCTCCGGCTTGAGCGTTAGTGCTTGCCCCGCAAGACGCGCCTGACTGAAGATTTCCCGGGCAAAGCCGTACCAGCTGGTTTCACCTCTGGATGCCAAATGATACAACCCAGGCTCGAGGCGGTGGTGTACCGCCAGGGCGGTCACCTCGGCGATGAGTCTGGCTGTCGTGGGTGCGCCCACCTGGTCCGCCACGATGTTGAGCTCATCTTTCTCTTTTGCCAACCGCAGCATGGTGTTCATGAAGTTATGGCCGCGCGCGCTGTAGACCCAACTGGTCCGAAAGATGAGGTGGTGTGCGCCACTTTGCTGGATCGCCTCGTCACCGGCCAGTTTGCTCCGTCCATAGACTGAAAGTGGCGCGGTTGGGCTGTCTTCAGTCCACGGCGATTCGCCCTGGCCGGAGTAAACGTAGTCGCTGGAATAGTGCACCAGCCTGGCACCTTGCTCAGCGGCATACAGGGCAAGCTGAGCGGGTAACCCTGCATTGAGGCGGAAGGCGGCGTCCGGATTGCTCTCGGCGGCATCCACGGCAGTCCAGGCCGCGGCATTGGCAATCAGGTCGGGCTTAGAGTGCCGAAGGTAGTCGTATAGGGCCTGCTCGTCCATGAGATCAAGCTCCGCGCGGCCAGGTGCAGAGATGGCGCCTAACGGAGCCAAGCTGCGTTGGAGCTCAAAGCCGATCTGTCCGGAGTTCCCTAACAGGAGGATATTCATTGCGGAGACCACGACACCCTTAAAGACGGGCGAGATTGTAGCAGATACTTACCTTTTATGACCCTGTTCCCAGGCGTTCACCTCGGTAACAGCCATCCAGCACACGTTGCCACCATTTAGAATTGTCCAAATACCACTGCACCGTCTTGCGTAGGCCGGTCTCAAAGGTCTCCTGCGGCTTCCAGCCGAGTTCCCGTTCAATTTTGCTGGCATCGATGGCGTAGCGGAGATCATGGCCAGGGCGATCGGGAACATAGGTGATCAGTCTGGACGCGGGCCCCTGAAAGCTGGAGGAGGCTGGACGGAGTTCGTCCACTAGGGTGCAGATTGCCTCGACCACTTCAAAGTTGGTCTTTTCGTTGTGGCCGCCGATGTTGTAGGTGTCGCCAATCTCGCCTTTTTGCGCCACCAGAACCAGCGCCCGGGCGTGATCTTCCACATAGAGCCAGTCGCGGATTTGCTGACCATTGCCGTAAACCGGCAGGGGTTTGCCTGCCAGGGCGTTGAGAATCATCAGCGGGATGAGTTTTTCCGGGAAATGATAAGGGCCGTAGTTGTTGGAGCAGTTGGTTACCAGCGTGGGTAGGCCATACGTACGTTGCCAGGCGCGGACCAAGTGATCGGAGCTGGCTTTGCTGGCGCTGTAGGGGCTGCTTGGTGCGTAGGGCGTGGTTTCAGTGAACAGTGGTTTGGCGCTGGCGGCATCGGACGATTCCCGTTCTGCCAGATCACCGTAGACTTCATCCGTGCTGATATGGTGAAAGCGGAATGCCGCCGCTTTCACCGGGTCGGAGTCTTTTAGACTTTTCCAGTACTCCCGCGCCGCCTCAAGCAGGATATAGGTGCCGACGATATTGGTTTCGATAAAGGCCGCCGGCCCATCGATGGAGCGGTCGACGTGGCTTTCGGCGGCCAGGTGCATGACGATGTCGGGCTGGTGCTCGCTGAAGGCTTTCTGCATAGCCTGGGCATCACAGATGTCAGCCTGGATGAACCTATAGCGTTCGTTATTGGCGACAGAATCTAGGGATTCTAGATTGCCGGCGTAGGTGAGCTTGTCCAGATTGACGACTTTGTGACTGGTGTTCTGAATGAGTTCGCGAACTACGGCAGAACCGATAAACCCCGCGCCACCGGTTACAAAGAATGTTTTAGACATTGCAATCAATAGCCATTTTAAAAACCCAACCCGTTGTAAGCCCTTATCATGCAGCGCTAAATTTTGCCGCATCCAATTGCTTGGCAACCGGTTTGGAAGCAGGTGGCGTAAGTAGCTGATTCATTTGCTGCGCACTTAGCGGAGCCAGCCCCAGCAACGCCAATATGCGTGCATTGATCTGGCGAACATCGAATTTTTCACAGGCGAGCCGGCGGCTGGCTAGTCCCATGGGACCGAGCAGTTCGGGCTGAGTGATCAGCTTTATCATGGCGTTTTCCAGGGCTTGCTGGTCATGCGGTGGCACCAGATAGCCGTTCACGCCCTCGATCACGGTTTCGCGGCAACCGGGCAGGTCGGTGGTAATGACTGCCCGACCCATGGCCAGTGCTTCCTGGGTACTGCGGGGCACGCCTTCGCGATAGTAGGTAGGCAGCACGAACACACTGGCCTGGGCCAGCCAGGGTGTTACGTCCTTGACCGGTCCGGCGTAAGTCACAATTCCCTGCTCGACCAGACTCTCCAGCATCTGCAAATGAACGCCGGATTTGCGGCGGTCGGGCGCGCCGACAATGACGAACTCGGCATTGGGGTAGCGTGGCCGCAGGTTCTTGGCGGCTTCCACAAAGTAGCGGATCCCCTTCTCGGGTAATAACCGTCCAATAAACACAAACCGCACCGGCTGCTGAACCGGCGGTTGGAATTTGTAGTGGTTTAGGCAGACTCCAATACCACCAACCAGTCGAGGCTTGGGATGGGTAATGCCCATATTGATCAAATCTTCCCGATCGCCCTCATTCAGCACAAACAGGTGATGGGCCAGGGGCAGGCTCATTCGGAAAAGCTGAGTCATGATCTGGCGCAATATTCGATTGCGAGCGTTATCTCCGTTTGGGCCGATGGTGAAAACGCGTCCCATGCCTTCGATCTTGGCCGTTCGAGTTGGCACCTTGGCCAGCCAGGCCGCTAAGGTGCCGTAGATTGATGGCTTGGAGAAATAGCAAAAGGTCATGGTGATACGGTGGCGCTTGAAGAGGCGGTACAACTGCCAAGTGCTGGCCAGATCCGCCAGCGGATTGGTGCTGAGCTGGCCCATGCGGTAACGCACTGGCTGAGCCCCCATGTTACGAACGGCCTGCTCGGTTTCAGCGGTATAGTCGGTGGCAAACGCATAAACCTGGTGCCCGGCGGCGACCATGTCGGTGATCAGCTCGCCGCGAAAGCCCAGCATGGTGACCGCCAGGGTTCCGACAATAGCGATGCGTTGAGGACCAGAAGCGCTGGGTCTTACCGGGATCCCGTCAGCAGGTTGATTCCCTGCCTGATTCGCTTCTTGATACTGTCTTGCCAGGTCTTTGAGCGCTTGCTCCATACCGTTAGCTCTTCAAGGGTTTGTTCAGGGGAAATGTATGCGCCTGTGCGGTAACTGACGTACAGCGGATACAGGATTAAGACGGCCGCGACGAGCTCGTTCAGATCGAGGTGACGCTGGCGACGACTGCAGGTGCAATGGTCTCTGGTCAGGCCCCAGCCGGCGTAGAACGGTAGACCATAACAGGTCACGGCTTTGTGCCGGATCAGGGCTTCAAAACCGGTCAGGGACGTCAGGGTATGGACTTCATCGACCTGTTCCAGGACCGAGGCAATATTGACGTCGGTCATGATTTCATCACTGAAGCGGTTTGCGTCCTGCTCACCCGCACCGCGTGCCCGGGCACCAGCCACGACATCCGGATGAGGCTTGTAGACGATCCAGGCGTTCGGGTTGGTTTCCCGGACCGCTTTCAGCAATTCGAGATTCGTGCGGATCTGTGGCGCGCCGTACGCAAGGGAGGCATCGCTTTCAACTTGCCCGGGAACCAGAATCACACGTTGCTCGGTATCAGGGCGGACCCAGGTATTTTGCCCGACATTGTATTTACTGATGCGGGCTTGGCATATCCGTGCCATCAGGGCTTGGGCGCGTGCTCGTTCTGCTTCGGTGAAGGCATGCGTCGCCAACAGTACTTCCAGGTCCGAAGGGCCCGTGGCATCAAAATACAAGCCACGACTATCAACCACCCAGGACAGGGGGCGGGCAAACTCCGCGCCCAAACCCACCGACCGCAGAAAGCCATCTTCAAGCCGAATCAGCCGAACATCCCGGGCGAGTTCCTGGCTGATGTCCCGCCGGCCCCAGATGACGGCTGTGGCGCCTGCCGGTACCTGGCTGGGTGTCCTGACATGGCGCAGCTGTGCACCCTGCAGAAAGCGCTTGAGCGCGGGCCGCCAGTGAGGGTTGAAACCGATCGCGTACAGGGGCTGCTCGGTGGTGATACCGTTGCGGCCCGCGATGCTGTTCCAGGTTTGCGGCCGGGGTTGAAGCCCGGCAGGGGTATTCATCAGTACTCAGTCCCGGTGGTCTCTGACCACTGACACGATCAATTGCAGTATTCCGGTGAGCAGCAAGGCCATGATGATGAAGACAGTCAGGTTGTAGAGCCGACGCGGTTCCGTGGGAAACTCCGCCAGAGTCGGGTATTCCAGCACCGAGACTTGCTTCAACTTGCGGGAGGCCTCGACACGAGTCGATTCCAATACAACCAGCGCATTGGAGTATAACTCAAGGGCAAACTTGGCCTGCAGCTCCAGGGTTTCATACTCGGCGGAGACGCGGTTGAGAGCGTCTCCGTTCTTCCGCGCCATTTTCTGTTCTTCCAGCTCGATCTGCCGCTGCAACGCATCTGCCTCGCTACGTAGGCGGCGGATTTCGGGGGAGGCCTCGCTCTGGTAACTGCGCGAGGACTTGATGCGGGCTTCCAGCACGGCCAACTCCGCTTTAAGACGAGAGACGGTTTGGAAAATGGCTTCAACGGTCTGGGTCGGCGCCACCAAACCTAGCTCGTTCTGGTAGGCCAGCAACTTGTCCCGAGCGCCAATTAAACGCTGTTCCAGTGCCTTGGCTTGCTGGTCAATAAATTCCACCTGTTCCGCCGCCAGACGCTGTCCCATCTGGTTCATGTGACGCTCGCCCTCTTCCAGCAAGGCGCTGGTGATTTTCTGGGCCATGTCGGCGCTATAAGCCTGTACTTCAATACGCAACACGCTCGCGTAATCGTCGAAGCGGATGTTGATTCGCGATTGCATGTAGTCGTAGAACTTTTCTATGGGAAGGTCGGCAGGACTCAGGCGAGCCAGAAAATCGATCTCATCGCTGGAATAATGGGCACGTAGGTCCAGTTTTTCCTGCAGTTTGTTGAGCATGGCCACCGATTCCAGATGGTCCTTGAGCAGCAACAAGTCGCCCGAACCGCTGGTGCCAGACAAGAGGGAAGAAACGTTGAGGCTGGCCGGGTTGATCTCCGGTGACTGCAGCACAATGTGCGCGCGGGACACATAGCGGTCTGTGGCCATAACGCCCCAGTACAGGGCAGCGACAAGAATGGCAACGACCGAAATCAGCCAGAACGGGTTACGTTTAAGAAAGCGGGTCATTTACCAATACTCTTGTGATAACTGTCGATGGCATCGTTGATATCGTCGAACCAGATGGCACTGCCCTTATTTAGCCAGATACCAGCCTGGCACAGGTCTTTGAGCATGCCGGTCTGATGCGACACCATGATGATGCTGGCCTGACCGACCCGTTCCTTGAAGGCTTTGACGGCTTTTTCCTTGAACGCCACATCGCCTACGGCGGTGGCTTCGTCGGAGAGATAGACATCAAAGTCGAATGCAAGCGACATGCCGAAGGCTAGACGACTACGCATGCCGGAGGAATAGGTTTTTACCGGTTGGTCGAAGGCCTTGCCGATCTCGGCAAAGTCCTGCACTTTCTCGATCAACTCGGGAATGCGGTCATTGCCACCGTGAATGCGGGCGACGAACTTGACGTTCTGGCGGCCGGTCATGGAGCCCTGGAAGCCGCCGTTGAGGCCAATCGGCCAGGACACCCGACAATGCCTGGTGATGCTGCCCCGGTCGGGCGTGTCCATGCCGCCGATCAGGCGCAACAGCGTGGATTTACCGGCGCCGTTACGTCCCACCAGACCGACGCTAACGTGGGTCGGAATCGTAAAACTAACGTCCTTCAGCACCCAATCACCACCGAAAGGGCCGTGGTAACGCTTGTAGAGATTGCGAACTTCAATCATTGGGCAATCAAACGGGCTTTAAAGCGGACTTGGAGTAACAGTCCAAGGAAAAGAGTTCCTGTCACCCATTGCAGGAGATAAACAACGCTGATGCCATCCATCATGCGATAGCCTTCAAAGAAGCTGACACGAATGAGTTCTACTGCATGGAGCATGGGGTTGTAGAGCAGATATTCCCGTAGCTCATGGGGGAAGTATTGCACCGGAATCATCACGCCGGAGAGAAAATAGAGTGGAAAGGATGCCATCCGGATGAACTTGCTGGACTCCGGTACGGAAGTGACGATAACGGAGCAACAAAGCCCGACACCCAGACCCAATAGCCAAATTAGGCCCCAGATGCCAATGACACCCAGAGGATCCCGGGGAATCATGTCGTATTCCAGCAAACTGAATGAACTCACTAGCAACAACAATATGATGGTGCTGAGAGTACCTTCCAGCGCTCCTCGAACCAGTACCGTGTCGGTTGGATGAACCTGCCGATAGGCAAACAGAGCCCGGTTGGCATTGATTGCATCCATGCCCCGATTCATCAGATTGCGAAAAAGAATAAAGCTGGTAATACCGACGATTAGCCAAGGGATAAACTCCGCGCCCGGAATGATCCGAACCCGTCCGATCAGCTGACGGACCCACACCATCAACAGCACATGGGCAATCGGTTCGGCCAGCAGCCAGAGCCAGGCAACCCGGTCAGCCGTGACCCGCGCCATGGCTTCACGCATGAACAGGGCGTGCCATACATGGGCGGTAATGAGCCAGGGGCTTCTGGTAGCTTGCATGGTCATTCGGCGGTGGTTATCCAAAAACAGCAGTCAGCCAAGAACACTCATCAGAGGTCGAGCGCAACCTTGGTGGCGACGGCGATCTGATACAGGATTTGGGTGACGGTCGAGGCAATTTGCAGGCTCTTGGTCTCCACTTTCGGCATGACCATGATTTCGTCACCGGGCCTCAGTTCCACCTCATTGGCGCGCCGCACTTCGCCGTTCTGGCGGGCCACGAGAATGTGGTCATCGTCGGCGTGCTGGCTGAAACCACCTGCGCCTTCGATGTAGTCCTGCACTTTTTTGCCTGGTACAAACACCACGGACTGCGGCAGATACACTTCGCCGCTGACGATAATGGAGTCGGTCCGGGCCGGCAGGGTGATTACATCCCGGTCCTGTAGGCGGACATCCACCAACTTGCCCTCTTCCGCCACCACCAACCGACCGCTCGGCTTCACCTGACGGGCGCGCTGGACAAACTGGGTGATCAATTCCGCTTCACGGATACGGATAGCCGACTCTTCCGCCGTGGAAGATGAAGCCCCCAGGAAGGTAGTTTCCAGCCGGCGTAGGCTCTCTTCCAAAGACTCGGCCTGACGTGCGGCAACGGTTTCTCGGCGCATGGAGATACTTTCGTAGGCGGTTTCCTCGGGATCGATCGCAATACCATTGAGCAGTTCGTGCAGGGTGGTGCCCTTTGGAACGACGTAATGAGAACGGCCCAGGTAGGCGCCTTCCAGCTGAACCACAATGCTGTCCTGACGTTGGTCCGCGACGAACACAAGTTCGTCACCGTTTCTGATCGGTGACGATGCGAAGTCTTTCAGCGTTTGATAGCGGAAGGCAGGGCCATTATCACTGTGCCCACGCACCAGGACATGGGAGACACCGGCGTTGAGTCGGGCCAGTTCCGCAAGCGCGGCGCCATTCATTTCGCCAGGCTGGAGTTCATAGTGGTAGGGGCGACCCACGTCACCGAGAACCGTGACAACCGGGCCGCGTTTTTCAACCAGCACGGTATCGCCGTCCTGCAGCTGCGGATGGCTCAGGCTACCGGACAGGATAAAGTCATACAGATCGAGGGTGGCCAGGGTTTCGCCATCCCGGATCAAGCGCACGCGGCGGTAGCTGCCCAGTTCGGCGTCAACACCCGAGGCTTGATCGATCAAATAGAGAATGGAATCACTGGGTACGCCAGCATAGCGCCCGGGTTTTTCCACAAAGCCGGTGACGAATACGGCGACCGGCTGCACGCCCTGCAGGTTGGTGTAGACGCTGACGTTTTCCGGATAGACCTTCTTGACCGCCTGACGGACCGTTGCATCCAGTTGGCTGTGGGTAACGCCTTCCACTTTGATGGGGCCAATGCTGGGAATGAAAATATTGCCTTGGGCGTCCACGGGTAGGACGCGATCAATGTCCACGGCACCCCAGATTCGAAGCGTTACCTGGTCGCCGGGCAGAACCCGGTACTGGGGATTGAGGCCATCGGCGCGCATGCCCCGAAAGCCGCCGTTGAAAATCTCGGCACCAAAAGGCTGGATCTCGTTTTTCTGCTCTTCACTAAGTACGGGGCCATAGGTTCCTTTGCGCCAATCGGTTTGACTGGGGGCTTCGGTGGCATCGCCACTGCCGGTCGCCGCACCGCCAGTCCGCTGTTCGAGCTGAGCGCGCTGGCTGGCACTGAGCCCTTCCAGGCTCTGTGCAGTGGCTGACATAGCGACCAATGTCATCGTCAGCAGGGCCAACACTGTTAGAGTTTTGTTGATCAGAGTGTTCACGCTTGGCATTGTCTTCATGGCTGGCTGCCCCCTGTGTCGCGATCTGGCAGGGCCTGGATCTGGAGCGCGCGGGTGCTGCCCCAACGCTGGTCGGCATATTCACAGAGATTGGCGGCAATAGGCTGAGAGGCGCTGGTTTCGATGGTCGCAGCCAAACAAGGTTTGCCGCTGGCGGCAAAGAATCGGTCCTGCACGAAAACCGTGGCATGTTTACCCCAGGGAGATTCTTCAATGACGATGCGGCTGCCAGGACGGGCGTCGCCGAGCTGGGCGCTCGCCGTTGCCGGCAAATAGGCGATGGCGGCGCTGGTATAGGCCCACTGATTGTGATGCTGGGTGTTGTCGGTGCTTGCAATTGTGCTGCAGCCAGCAGCGAGCAACACCAGTCCAGCAGCCGCACAGTTACGTAGTGTTGCAAGACTACGCAGACCTGCGGCCTGGTTGGCATAAGTGGCTGTCATAGGAACTTTGCGTGTCATGTGATGGAAAATTTCTAAAAGGTGTATTGCCAGCTCGCGCCGAGGGACCACTGCGACAACTCTTCACCGATCAGTGCCAGCTTCTTGTCACTGATCTGAGCTGCGAGGTCGAGCACGCCCAGAGGCAATGGCTGTCGAAAGGACGTGGTGATAACAACGAGCTCCTGATCTTTACCGGGAACATAGTACTGAACCGCTGGATCCGGGTTGGAAACCCGATCCGGACCTTTACCGCGCAGGTCCAGCCAATTAACCGCCAGGCCCAAGTGTCGCCCGGCGGGCATGAAATTGAAGACTCCCACGGTTACGGCCTGGTTGTCTCCTTCAAAGGTCGACGCCATATTGCGGCCATGGTAGCGGTAGCCGGAGCGATAGACACGGTGCTCGAAACTGATATCCGGCATGGCCTTGCCAAACAGGTTATCGGCTAGGGTATCGGTGCCTTCAACGAACCATTGCTGATCATGGCCAATCAAGTGGCTGGTCCAGTCAATACCGTAGAGCCAGGATTTGCGCGCGGGGAAACCACCGGCTTCGTCTTCGCCCATCATCTGAGCATAAATGCCCATCGTGTTACCGACCAGTTCAAAACCGTAACGGATGTCCACGACACCCAATTGATTACTGGGATCGACATCGTTATTCGAGGGATTGTCCCTCCCCAGAAAGGCATCTACAAAAGTGCTGGCTCGTTCGGACCGCCCTTCGCCACCAATCTGGAAGGTTCGGGTCAGGCCAATATCCAACCCCTGTACAGGGCGAAAGGTAAAACGCATGCCGAAAAACTTGGCATCGGGAACATGGCGCTCGTGCTCAAGCTGCCCAACCAGGGTCGTCAACTGCCAAGGGCCCAACCAGTTGAGCAGGGGTAGATCCGACCCCCGAGCATCGCGCCGGGTCAACCAGACGGCGGGAACAGGGCGAGCGTTATTCGAAAGTGCCAGGCTGGACTGCCAGCCCGGGCCCCACCAGCGATCCACGGCACCTGCTCCGATCATCCAATTGGAGAGGTTTGCTGTCAGATAGGAGCCATCCAATCGAAGGGACTCGTCGTCTTCTGGATCAGCAGCGAGTGTTGGATTCAGGCCTGCAGCCCAGGATTCGCTCTGCCATTCAATGCGGAAACTCAGCTCGCCGTTTTCCCTGGGTGTCGTGTGAAAACCCCGAACGAAGGTGGGCTCCGTTGTGCCTGCAAGTCTTAGGCTTGTGGTAAAGCCCGGGGCTGTTTGTGCTTGTTGAAGTTGATTCAGGTAAGCATCCGCTGACGAGCTTTCATCCAGGCCACCTTGCACGGTGCTCCACATCAGCGGCCAGGTTGTGACAGTACGATTGAGTTGGCCACGGTCGGCAAGTTGCTGGATGTCATGTCGTGCTCGCGGATCACCTGGATCGATCCAGGGCGAGGCATGAAGACCGGTGATCTGCAGATCCGCAGCCAGACACGCTACCGCCCCACCGACCTTTATCCAGTGCACTATGGACATTTTGTTCAATTGTCTTTTCTTGCGGGCACAGGCACATGAGCCCGTGCGGAGCCGATGAAATTCATCCTTGAGATCCTTTTTGAAACCCGTCTGGGCCGGTTCCTGTACAGAACCTTTTTACTCTGGAGGATTAGAGAAGCCGGGCATACCTTTCCCAGCCTTGAATGCTATTTTTAACGTCGAGAGGGGCACTTTAATACGCTGCTGTTGCTGCATGAAGGTGATCAGAATGCATGCCCTCTCCTCACCTTCAAAATTTTCAAAGACCGCTTCCAACCCTTTAAACGGTCCATTCTGCAGCTGTACTTTTTGGCCTTGTCTGAGACCGCCCTGTTCACTCAGGGTTTGAACGCTCTGGCGAATATACTCAATCACAAGCTCATCAATGACGGCAGGCTTGTTGGCAAATCCGACTACACGAGTGACGCCGCGAGTGGACCGTAGTTTAGACCACAGCGGATCGGCCTGCTCGATACTAACAAAAAGGTAACCTGAGAAGAGTGGTTCAAGCTTGGTGGTGCGCTTGCCGCGCTGAATCTTCTCAACGGATATCTTTGGGAAGAAGCACACAGCACCCTGGTTTTGGAGGTTCTCAAGAGCGCGATCACCTTGCCCAGGTTTGTACTGGATAGCATACCAAGGCATCAGAATCCTTTCTTGCGATGCGGCCACTGAGAACGAATTGCGCCGATTAAGCGGTAAATGTGAACGCCAGTTTACTTAACTTAACAAGGCGTTCAAGTGAACGGAGCATACTTTTAATATCGTGCTGTTAAAAAATGTAAAAGAAATGTATTAGATAGCCCTATTCCTCTGCCTCAGTGCCTCACTTCCCGATACAAAAGCTCGAAAAAATCCGCCCCAGCAGATCATCGCTGGAAAACTCTCCCGTGATCTCCGACAACGCCTGCTGCGCGGCGCGCAGGTCTTCCGCGAGCAATTCGCCAGCGCCGTGCTCGGTCAGCTGGGTTTGTCCGGTTTCCAAGGTGGCCAATGCCCGCTGGAGTGCATCCAGGTGGCGGCGACGCGCAATGAAGCCGCCTTCGGTGGTGGTTTCAAATCCCATGCAGGCTTTCAGGTGCTGTTGCAGGGTTTCGATGCCTAATCCTTCCCGCGCTGACAGGCGCAGAACCGGAATATCCTGCTCCTCAGTCAGTCCTGCCGTTTCGTCAGTCAAATCGATCTTGTTGCGCACCACGGTGAGATGCGCCAGGGACGGCAACTGGCCAATAAATTCCGGCCAGATTTCCCAGGGATTGGAACTGGGGGTGCGGCTGGCATCGACCAGCAGCAGGACCCGGTCGGCCTGGCGGATCTCGGCCCAGGCCCGTTCGATCCCGATTTTCTCCACCACATCGGCGCTTTCGCGCAGACCTGCAGTGTCGATGATATGCAGCGGCATGCCGTCGATGTGGATATGTTCGCGCAGCACATCACGGGTGGTGCCTTCGATGTCCGTGACAATGGCCGCTTCACGACCTGCCAAGGCATTGAGCAGACTCGATTTACCAGCATTGGGGCGGCCGGCGATGACAACGTTCATCCCTTCCCGCAACAAGGAGCCGCGATTGGCCTGAACCAGGACCTGCCGAACGCTCTCGATGATCGCCACCAGATCCTTCTGGACCCGACCGTCCGAGAGGAAATCGATTTCCTCTTCCGGGAAATCGATGGCAGCTTCCACATAGATCCGCAGCTGGATCAGCTGTTCCACCAAATCGCCGATGCGGCGGGAAAAATCGCCTTGTAACGACTTCAGGGCTGAGCGAGCGGCCTGCTCGGAAGCACTGTCGATCAGATCGGCGATGGCTTCCGCCTGAACCAGATCGATCTTGTCGTTGAGAAAGGCTCGTTCACTAAACTCGCCGGGCCGTGCCAGCCGGGCTCCACATTGCAACACGGCGCTGAGCAGCAGATCCATGACCACCGGGCCGCCATGTCCCTGCAGCTCCAGCACATCTTCACCGGTGAAGGAGTGGGGGTTGGGGAAATACAGTGCCAGTCCTTCATCCAGTTGCTCGCCGCGTTCATCGCGAAAGGGTCCGTAATGGGCGTAGCGAGGACGGGGCTG
Source organism: Pseudomonadota bacterium (assembly GCA_023430625.1). Taxonomy (GTDB): domain Bacteria; phylum Pseudomonadota; class Gammaproteobacteria; order Pseudomonadales; family Oleiphilaceae; genus JAEZAA01. The sequence goes on along the minus strand of JAEZAA010000130.1, from coordinate 2,502 downwards.
AAATCCCAAGACCTGCTGAGCAATGGCTGCCGCGGCGGGGCCGGAGACGCGAACGATGCCGACACCACCGCGACCGGGCGGTGTGGCAATGGCGGCGATGGTGTCCTGACCCAACTGATGCATGGCTGCTGACCTGGATAGATCGATCTGAATGTAAAACGAAAAAAGGCCCTGATCAGGGCCTTTTTAAAGTTGGCGTCAGGCTTTTTTCGCCTGCGCCCCCTGTTCAATCTGCCGCGTAATATACCACTGTTGTGCGATCGACAGGATGTTGTTGACCAGCCAGTACAGAACCAGACCAGCCGGGAACCAGAGGAAGAACACGGTGAAGATGATGGGCATCAGCTTCATCACCCGCGCCTGGACAGGATCCGGCGGTGTCGGGTTGAGCGACATCTGGATGAACATGGTGGCGCCCATCAGCAACGGCAGAATGAAGTAGGGATCCTTCACCGACAAATCCTGAATCCAGAGCATGAAGGGGGCATGCCGCAACTGGACACTCTCCGCCAACACCCAGTAGAGGGCAATGAACACCGGCATCTGCACCAGGATGGGCAAGCAGCCGCCCAGCGGATTGATCTTCTCCTTGCGGTACATCTCCATCATGGCCTGGGACATTTTCTGGCGATCGTCGCCGTACAGCTCCTTCAGGCGCTGCAATTCCGGCGCGACCCGACGCATGTTCGCCATGGAGCGGTAACTGGCCGCGGACAGGGGGAAGAACAGCAGTTTGATGAGAACGGTCAGCAGGATAATGGCCACGCCCCAGTTCTTCACGAAGTCATGGAAGAAATCCAGCAGCAGGAACAAAGGTTTGGCGACAAACCAGAGCCAGCCGAAATCGACGGTCAGATCCAGGTTGGGCGCAGCCTGCTCCAGATAATCCATGATCTTGGGACCGATATAGGTTGAGGCGCCAACGGTTCCGGTTTCGCCCGGCTGCACCACCGTTTGCGGCAGCACATAACCCAAGAGGTAATTGCCATTGGCAATTTTGGCCTGGAAGGTTGGCTGGGAATCCTTGGGTGGGATCAGGGCTGCAACGAAGTAATGTTGCAGGAAGGCGATCCAGCCATTGGTCGTGTCGATTTTCAAAGGCCGGCTGGACAGATCATCGAAATCGTATTTCTCATAGCGCTCCATATCGGTGGACAGTACGACACCGAGAAACGATTGCATGCCCAATGCGGTGGTTTGGGACGGATCCGGACTACGGTCACGCAGGATCTTGGCGGAAAAGTTCCCAGCCCAGGGATTGGCGCTTTGGTTATCGATGAGGTAGTCAATCTTGATCTCATAGCTGCCACGGGTGAACTGATAGCGTTTGGTGATCGTGACGCCATCGGGCGTGGCATGGGTGAGATCCACGGTCAGGTTGTCAGCCCCTTCCGCTAATGAATAGGTTTGACTACTGCTGCCATAGACCGGTGGTTGGGAGCCGGCATCGATGCCATTGCGGCCCAGCAAACCGGTTTGCAGCACGTACATGCGTTGCCCGGTTTCTAGAATCGACAAGGGTTGCGGGGAGTTCAGCGTGCGCTGGTGCTCTTTCAGCAGGGCTTCGACCAGATTGCCGCCCTGGCGGGAGATTTCCAGGCTCAGCACATCGGTCTCAACCCGAATGGTGCCTGCTTCAGTGGTGGCAACAGTGCCATTGCTGACGACTGGCGCTTGTGCGTTTTCCGGCAGTTCGAGCTGAGCGCCAGGTGTGCCGGTGGTTTGCGAATCACCTGGCTGAGTTTCCGTCTGCGTCGTTGACTGCTGGGTAAAGGGCTGCTGACCGTAATCTTCGTTCCAGGCCAGAACCATCAGGTAGGAAACGACGAGCAGCGCAACAATGAGTATGGTCCGTTGAGCATCCATGGGTCTTTGACTACTTAATTGGGTCGGATTGATGGGTTAGGTCGGATTGGCAGTGGTCACCGGCAACGCAGTGACAACGAGTCGAAACGCGCGATTGTACCTCAGGAACCGGATCAAATCCTCCCGCGCTCCAGGGATTGCATCGAAGGAGTCGTTTTATAGCGAGCGCGCCTCCGCGAAGTGCGCCATGGCGTTCAACCGCTTGCAGTGCAAAAGTGGAACAGGAGGGGTAGTAACGGCAGTGTGGCGCCATCAGGGGACTGATGAGGTATTGATAGCCCCGGATCAGGAATAAAAGGAGTCGCCGCATCGTTAGGTGACCTCGGATTTCGCACGTTGCTCTTCAGCCTGGCGTTCCAGACGGGACCAAAGCTTGTCCAACACAGCCAAAAGTTGCTTGTTCTCGGCCGTGCCAGCGTCTTTCCGGACCAGTACTACGATATCGAGAGAGGGCAATGTTCCCAAGCGATGCCGGAAGGATTCCCGGATCAGCCGTTTGATGCGATTGCGATCGACGGCCTTGCGAATGTTCTTTTTGGCGACAACCAGGCCAACACGTGCGGCATCCCGTTCATTGCGGATCGCAAGTAACAGGAAATAGGGGTGAGGTGCGCGAAAGCTCGCTTGCTCGAAGAC
>JAEZAA010000109.1 GCA_023430625.1 Pseudomonadota bacterium | reverse complement strand
CTGAAGAGCAGGCCGCCGACGAACTCACGCTGGTCTTCCACCTGCTGGCGGTTAAGGCTGGTTTCGAAGACGCCCTGTAGCGAGCCGTTGGGGGAGGTCAGGGTGCCATCCACCAGTGCCTTGAGTTCCCGGTCATGCTCACCGGACGCGGGGGTGGCATCAAAGGTCATGGACCAGAGGCCTGCAAAACTGGTGCGTTTATCCGTAGGCTGCAGGTCGCTCACGACCACCTGGCTTTCCAGCCGGGATTGCTCCAGCTGGTCCTGGGCTTCCTCCCAATCGTTGGAGAGCACGGTCTGTCCCGGTTTCAGTCGATAAGCCCAGGTCGCTGACTCGATGGCGAAACTGACGCCAGCGGTTTCATCCACCAGGGTTCCGGAAAAGCTGTAGCGGGCCTCGTCTGGATCCGTCGGCGCGATCTCGCGCAGAACCATGTTGCGCACATCGCTGACCTGGAGGCCGTGCTGGTTGCGCAGGATTCCCTCAAGCGCAATCAAGCCATCATTGCGGGTCATGTCCGGGCAGGCTTTGCCTTGCGTTGTCAGTTGTCCGGACGGCAGCGGCTGCCCGGAGGACAGCGCCTGTGCCGCCAGGGCCAGACAGGGATACAGATCCCGCCAGACGTTTTCGAATACCCGCTTGGAGGGGCGGGCAAATAACTGGTAGGCATCATCCAGCAGGGGGTGCTGCTGTTCGATGACATTGGCCAGGCTGCTCAGATCGTTGATCCGGTCCGAATACTTGTCCTGTTGCACAGATGCTTCATCCATCAGTGTACGGGCCCAGGAGCGAAGATCTGCGATCAAGGCGCGACCCTTGGCCAGCCGGTTTTCGCTGGGGCTGGCATAGGTCACGCTGGGGTTGGGCAGGGTGGCCAGATTGGCGCCAAGATTCTCGCCAATATGCCGGCGGATATTGAAGCTGGCCACCAGGTCGGCCACGCGCCAGCCTGGATTGAGTGCCGCTGCCTCCTCCATCGCCAGCAGGGCATCGTCCATCAACGCCCGCAGGCTGGCTTCCCCCGGATTCTTGGAATCGCCGACCAGGCTTTCATTGGCCAGTATGTCCCCCAGACGATCCAGGGCAGGCTGAAAGCCTTCCGGTTGGCGGTATGCCCAGGTCGCTAGGGCGGCGACGATGGCACTGTGGGCGATGGCTTCGGTGGAGGCGAGCTGGGTGCCGGCGGCGGTCATGTCGATGGGAGCCGCCAGCGTATCCGCCGCCACGCCGAACAGGTTATTCATTTGGTTATGGATGGTGCGGTAGCGCGTTTCGGACAGATCGCCGCTGCGCTCGGTGAGTTTCCAGACGGTATGGGTGAGTGGGCTGATTCCGGTTTGGATGAGCCCCCCAAGTGGTGCCTCGGGTACATAGCTGTAAAGTAGGAAGTGCCCGGCACCTGGTTGATAGCGCTCGCCGAAATCGATCACCCCGTTGTGGTTTAAATCCTCGCTGGCATCGGATTCATGGCGGCCACAACCGGATTTGGCGACCGAATCGCACACCAGGATGGTGCGCTCGTCGGTTTCGGCGGTCAGCAGGACTGGGCCGGTATGAGCGTCCAGCTTGAGCTGATAAGAGCCGTCGATGTTGGTGCGGGTTTGGGCGATTTCTTCACGGGTGTCCACCCGCAGTGCCCGGATGATGGCGTCGGCCATGATCCCCTTAGCGGCGACGCCCTCGAGTTCGGCTGGTGCCGGTGCAGTTCCGGAGGAAGAAGACCCACCACTACAGCCGGCCAGTCCCAGGCTTGCCACCAAGGCAATACTAAAACAAGCGAATTGGTACCTGTTGTCCATAACTACTCCTTCCTTGTGTTCCGATGAACTCCATATGAGACAAATACTAATGTTCGGCTATTTCGGCACCAACTCGCCCTCAGTAGACGGAAACATTGGGCTCAAGGTTGCTTTTGGGCTGGGAAGTCCTAACCCACCGGCTGAGATTGAACAGGAACTGATCAGCTGACATTCGCACACCGGCCGCCAGCTGGGACAAAGCGGAGCTGCGTCGCTAAAGAACGGCTGTTTGAGTCTGGTATCATTGAAACCCGGCGTGCCGGAGAGTATCCCTGACAGCTAATACTGCGAGTAACAGAGCATGGACATCGACAAGTTGAAATCAGAGGCAGCCAAGGGCTCGACCGGTGCACAAACACTGCTGGGCATGTTCTATCTGGACGGCATCGGCATTGAGCAGGATTTCCAGGAGGCATTCCGCTGGCTGTCTTCGGCCGCGGAGAAGGGCGCGTCCCGGGCGGTGGTCAACCTGGGCGCCATGTATGAGAACGGTTTCGGTGTGGAGCAGGATCTGGCGCGGGCCATCGAGCTTTATCAGACCGCGGCGGCTCGCAACGAATTTATGGCATTTATTCTGTTGGCGCGCATTTATGCCCAGGGCAAGGGGATGCCGCCGCAGCCGGAGAAGGCGCGTCATTACTATCGTGAGGCGCTGGCGTTTCAGGTGAGTGGTATGGCCGCCGAGGAGTTGGACGAGGCGCGTCAATATTTGCGGATTACGGAGAACTGATCGCAGGATGGCGGAACCCGAATCGAGCTTGCAGAACCTTCCGGATCTGGCCCGGGACTGGGAAGGATTGAGCGTGGCGGACGCCATTGCCATGCAAAAGGAACTGGCAGGGAAGATTATCCGGCAGGATGATTTTACAGAGGCCAAAATTGTGGCCGGCGTGGACGTAGGCTTCGAGAACGGCGACACGGCGCGAGCGGCCATTGCGGTGTTGCGGCTCGATAATCTGGAGCTGCTGGACTACACCATTGCCCGGGCGCCGGTGCCGTTTCCCTATGTGCCGGGGTTGCTGTCGTTTCGGGAGTGCCCGGTGATCCTGAAAGCCTTGGCGCAGTTGCGGGTGCAGCCGGAACTGCTGTTATGTGATGGCATGGGCATCGCCCATCCCCGGCGCTTAGGCATTGCGTCCCATGTTGGATTGTTGACCGGATTGCCGACCATTGGTGTCGGCAAGAGCCGGTTGACGGGCAAGCATGGTCCGGTGCCGGAGCGTAAAGGGCAGTGGACGGAGCTGATGGACAGGGGCGAGCAGATTGGCGCGGTTCTGCGAACTCGCGAGGGCACCAAGCCTCTGTTTATATCCCTTGGGCATCGGATCAGTCTGCCGACGGCTATCGATTATGTGATGGCTTGTGTGACTAAGTATCGGTTGCCGGAAACCACGCGTTGGGCGGATGGGTTGGCTTCGCAGCGTGGGCAGCAGTGGTTACTCGCGGCGACGGAGTTACGTGAATAATGAGCGCATCCTGTTAACTCTCAGCCGAGGCTG
>JAEZAA010000083.1 GCA_023430625.1 Pseudomonadota bacterium | reverse complement strand
GGTCAGGACGACAGTCGGAATCCGTGAAGGCAATAATCCGCCCCCGGGCCGCATGCAACCCGGCGTTTCGTGCCGAGTAGGAGCCGGGCTTGGGTTCGCAGAGCAACCGCACAGTGCGCCCGTATGCGGTCAACAGAGGCGGATCCTTGGAGCCATTGTCGACCACGATCACCTCGAATCGGCAGTCGCACGACTGCTGCATCAGGGCATCCAGACATAACGCCAGGCGGGCGTTATCGTTGTAGGTGGGAATAACGACGGTTACATCGATGCGATCATTGTCCATGGCGCGAACCTATAATGATTTCGAACGATCTTTAACCGACAGATTTTCAGGCAATTGCCTTCAAAACGACCTGCCACATCTCCTGAGTTTTCTTCTTTTGAACCAGTGCGTTGTCCTGAATTTTCCTCCTGAGCTCTTCGTAGAGTTGGCGGTCACACAACTGCCGCAGTCGATCAGTTCCGTTGCCGTCGCGGTAATCGACCAGCAATTCCGGACAGCCGTAGTCCTGCAATAGCTCCTGATACTTATGGCTCCAGCCCGTCGCAATAACCGGCACGCCTTGCGACAGGGCGCTGACCAGGCCATGAAAGCGCGAGCTGATCACGATGTCCGCAGTGCCAATGACACCCTTGATCTCAACCGGATCCTCGTAGCTGAGAATCTCCAGGGGCTGAGCCAGGAGCGAGTTGATCTTCTCGGCGAGCTTCAGATCCTTCACCCCCTCATGGATCAGAAGAAACGGCCGCTTGCCCCGTGACTGCGCCACCTCAATCAGTTGCGCCATAAACTTGGGATAGCGCTCCTGGCTTGCCGCATCCTGCATCTCTATCATCTTGTTGTTGGGAATCACGCAGACGTCATAGCGGCCTTGGGGGAAGCTCGCCGGAACCTTGCCAGTCACCAGATTGGTGAAATCGGGGGCGAGGATCAGCTTGGTGCTGTTCGGCAGGAATTCCTGCAGGTACTGGTAGGACTGCTGATCACGGGCGAAAACCAGGTCCGCGTGCTGTAGAACCCGGCTGATCTCCGTACGAATTTCCGGCGATGAAAAAGGCCCAAACGCCTGGGGCAGCAACACCACTTTCTTGCCGTTTTTTTTCCAGCTTCTGATGTGCTTACCCAAGCGGGACTTCAATTTATAGGCGCCCCACTGGTCGCCGTAGGCAAAGCCGGATGCATCCAGAATCACATCCACATCGATGTCACGGACAATGCCGAAGCGCCCCAGCAGCCGCTTGGGGAGCACGTTGGCCATGGGGCCAATCTGTCGTTTCTTCACCTCCAGCCAGGCCTTTTGATACAGCCCATAGCGCGCGCGTGCCTTGTAGTCCGTATAGGGCTCGCTGGCGAATTCGACGGCGTCGATGGCACTGCCGACGGCCTGCTGGATTGCCACGAGCATCAATTCCGCTCCCTTATTGGGGATTCCGATCCCTTTCACCTCAATCAGCATGTGTTGTAGCTCCGGGTTTTGTAGCTCCTAAGTTACTAGCCTCTTCCAGTCCTCGGTCCAGTCGAGGTAACGATCATCTGGGCCTCATCAATAAGTAGAGCACGGGGTAAAAAGGTGCCTTTAGCATCATCAGCCCCTGGGGGAACGTTGCCCGAGTACAGAACAGGGCAAAGAACGAAGCGACCGCGTAGGAAATGACCGTTGCATAGGCCGCGCCAATTCCTCCCCACACTGGGATCATGTAGTAATTCAGCACCAGGTTGACCAAGGCGCCCAGCCCATGGGTCACCAACGAAAACTTGAGGATGTTTTCGGCGATCAGCCACTTGCTGAACAGGGCACGCATGAAAATGAAAATCCCCGCCCAGACATGAATTTCCAGGATGATCGCCGACTGCAGATAGGCCTGGCCATAGAGCAACTGAATGACCGGTTCCGCCACCAGGGATACGACGACGGCAACCAGGGCAGCGACCCAAAATAGAACCGAGTAAAACTGGGATAGGCGCAGGTTATATTCGCCACTGGTGCGCTGGCGCACCTTGAGCAAGGCGGGAAAAAACGAGGAGAGGATGACCGTCGGAATGAAATACCAGATCTCGGACAGCCGCGCGGCGACCGCGTAATAACCAACCTCCTCCATACTGGACATTTCCGCCAGCATAATCTGGTCGATCTTGAGGTTGATGATGGAAGCAAAGCCAGACAGGATCAGCCACCAGGACGATTTCAAAAGATTGAAGCCGTAACGCCAGTCGATCTCAGCAAGAATGTTGAAACCTGCTTTGGCATAAAAGGTCAGGTACATGGCGAACGGCTGCAGGATCAATTCGAGCGCGTAGGCGGCGAAAATCCAGCTGACCGGCGCCTCCGCAACAACCAGACCAATCTTGATGAAGGCGAATAGCGCGGTATTAGCCGTGCGTGCCTGCACCATGGCACGCGCCTTGACCTTAGCGTTGTACCACTGATCGACTGCCTGCAGGCCGTTAAGGAGATGACTGGCTCCGAACAACAAGAGCCATCCAAGCTGTTCGAGCGAAGACGATAGGAATAGATAGACGGAAGCAATCAGCAGGACGAGCCCCAGAAGCCCGCCAGCGGTTCGGAATGCGAATGCCGTGCTTAAAATGGTGCGTTCCCGCTCGGGACAATTAACGAATTCCCGAACCAGTACACCCTGCATTCCTAACTGGCCGATTGGCGCGACCAACGCAACCGTGGCCAGGATGAAAGCCAGCTCACCATAACCCGCAGGCGCCAGGTAACGTGCAACGAAGATGTTGACGACCAGCACCAGCACCATGTTGACCAGCTTTTCCGACACCAGCCATAAACTGTTCTTCAAGGCCGCATGTACGGAACCACTGGCAAGCTTGCGCCCGATACGTTCCTTCAGCGAGTTCCATCCCGCATGTGCGCCAACCGTGGGCCCTGGCATTTCGTACCAGCCTCTTCCTGGAGTTGCAGATTAATCCATTAATCGCTTTCAATCAGAACTTGCCGCGCCAACCTGATTTCGATGCAGAGGTCGATCTACCTGCCAAATGGCTTACACCAGCGACTGGTCGACGTGAAACCTCTTCCATCAGTTCAAGCATACAGTAGCGGAGCGCCTGTAATTACCGAGTCTTACAAGATTTCAGACTACCGTCGCGGGCGACCTGGGCAGACTGGACCCGATTCAAAACCAGCGCTAAACGGCTTCAAGCCCACACACGATCATAAACCCGAATGCTGTAGTCGTAGGGGTTGGCATTCTCCGCGGCAAAATCCTCGCGCGAGACCTCTCGCCACGCGGCCCAATCCAGTTCCGGAAAATAGGCATCACCCTCAACGTCCGCCTGCACCAGCGTCAGATAGAGACGATCCGTGCGGGGCATGATGGCGGTAAAAATCTCTCCGCCACCAATGACCATGATCTCATCCGCGCCCGTCGCCTCGGCGCTGGCCTCTGCCATGTCCAGCGCCTGCTCAAGACTATGCGCGATAAGCACGCCGTCTGCCTGCCACGCCTGACTGCGGGTGATCACGATGTTGTCCCGCCCCGGCAGCGGCCGGCCGATGGACTCAAAGGTCTTGCGCCCCATGACCAACGGCTTGCCCATGGTCGTCGCCTTGAAGAACTTGAGATCGCCCGGGATGTGCCAGGGCAACTGATTGTTGCGGCCGATCACGCGATTGCTGGCCATGGCGACAATCATCGCTATTTGCTTGGACATGAGGCGAGCCTCCTTTCGTTAGGACCACAGATTCGTCACGGCAGGACTGAATCGCACCAGCTTCCGTTAGACCGCAACCGGTGCCTTGATGTGTGGCCAGGGATCGTAATCCTGAATCTCGAAATCTTCGAACTGATAGTCGAACAGACTCGCGGGCTTGCGCCGGATCACCAGCTTCGGCAGCGGCCTCGGCTCCCGCGACAGCTGCAGGTCAGCCTGCTCCAGGTGGTTGCTGTAAAGATGCACGTCGCCGCCGGTCCAGACGAAATCGCCCGGCTCCAGATCACATTGCTGGGCCACCATGTGAGTCAGCAGCGCATAACTGGCGATATTGAACGGCACGCCCAGAAAGATGTCGGCGCTACGCTGGTAGAGCTGGCAGGACAGACGTCCGCCCGCTACATAGAACTGGAACAGGCTGTGACAAGGCGGCAGTGCCATCTGGTCGACACAGGCCGGGTTGTAGGCCACCACCAGGTGGCGGCGGGAATCCGGATTGCGCTTGAGCTGCTCCATCAGGTTGGCGATCTGGTCGATGTGGCCGCCATCGGGCGTGGGCCAGCTGCGCCATTGATAGCCATACACCGGGCCCAGGTCGCCGTTCTCGTCGGCCCACTCGTCCCAGATGCTGACGCCGTTTTCCTTGAGGTAACGGATGTTGGTGTCACCGGACAAAAACCAGAGCAGCTCATGAATGATCGAGCGCAAATGCAGCTTCTTGGTGGTGACCAGGGGAAAGCCCGCCTGCAGGTCGAATCGCATCTGATAGCCGAAGACACTGCGGGTGCCAGTGCCGGTACGGTCACTCTTGTCGTGCCCGTGGTCGCGCACGTGGCGCATCATGTCGAGATATTGCTTCATGAAAGACTACTCGCTTAACGTTTTCCGGCAGCGCCAGCCTGGGTGGCGGCCGCTGCCTGATCATTTCGGTTCCGGTAGGCCAGGATCATCATCACAAGCCCGATCAGGACCATCGGTAAGGATAGAACCTGTCCCATGGTCAGCCAGTCAAAGGCGAGATAACCAATGTGGGCGTCCGGCTCACGGAAGAACTCTGCCACGATTCGGAAACAGCCATAGCAGATCAAGAATAGCCCGGACACGGCCATGCGTGGACGCGGCTTGGATGAAAACCACCAGAGAATGATGAAAAACAGCAGGCCCTCCATCGCAAACTGGTAAAGCTGGGATGGATGCCTTGGCAGTCCCAATGGATCGGTGGGAAAGATCATGGCCCAGGATACGTCCGTCGGGCGCCCCCAGAGTTCGGCATTGATGAAGTTGCCAATGCGTCCGGCACCGAGCCCGATCGGCACCAGCGGCGCCACAAAATCCGACACTTGGAAGAAGTTCAGTTTGAGCTTGCGGCCGTAGAGCCACATGGCCAGGATGACACCGATCAGGCCACCGTGAAACGACATGCCGCCTTGCCAGATATAGAACAGGGACAAGGGCTCGGCCAGGAAATCCTGGAAGTTGTAGAACAGGATGTAGCCGAAACGCCCGCCGAGAATGACCCCCAGCGCCACCCAGAACACCAGATCACCCACCTGCTCACGGGTGAAGGGCGAATCCGCGCGCCGGGTCCGGTACATGGCCAGCCACCAGCCAGCGCCCAGCCCCACCAGATACATCAGGCCATACCAGTGGACCTTGAGCGGACCGATCGCGATGGCGACCGGATCGATTTGCGGATATTGCAGCATGACAATCCTCGTCTAATTCAATAAAAGCCGCAGGCGCTTGTTTTGGCTTGGAACCCATTAACAACGCTCGGCATTGGAGCCTTTCGAAAACTCAGGCCCAGGCGTTCCAGAGGAAGCGAAGCCCCACCAAGACCAGTAAAACCGCGAAGGTGCGGCGCAAGATTTCCGGCTTCATTTTGTGCGCCAGACGCACACCAAACCGGGCAAAAAAGACACTGGTCAGGGCGATCCCTACTAGCGCCGGCCAATAGACAAAACCCGTGGTCCAGGCCGGCAGCAACGGCTCGTTCCAGCCCGCAGCAATGTTCGTCACCGCGCCAGCCAGCGCAATCGGCAGGCCACAAGCGGCGGACGTGGCCACGGCCTGCTGCATCCGCACATTACACCAGGACAGAAACGGTACCGTCAGGGTGCCACCGCCAATGCCGAAAATGGCCGAGGCCCAGCCGATCCCGCTGCCGGCCAGCGCCAGCCCCGGCCAGCCGGGCACATCCCGGCTTGGCTTTGGCTTAAGCGCCAGCCACATCTGCACCGCCACGGCGATGGCAAAGCAGCCGATCACCACCTGCAAGGTGGTGCCGCTCAAGGCCAATGCCGTATGCACGCCGAGCGCGGCTCCCACCAGAATCCCCAGCGCCATGGGCGTCAGCAGATCAAAGCGAACCGCCCCATGCTGATGATGGGATCGCACCGAACTGATCGAGGTGAACACAATCGTCGCCAGAGACGTCCCGACCGCCAGGTGCACCGCCACCTCCGGGGACACGCCCTGCAGCCCGAAACTGAAGATCAGTGCCGGTACGATAATCAGGCCGCCACCGATGCCGAACAGCCCGCTCAGCACGCCAGCAACGGCCCCCAGCAGCAAATATGCAGCAAATAACAACATGCTTGACCTCTATCTACAGGTGCGGCGCAAAACCGGCAAAGTAGCCTGCCCGCCAGGTGATCCCTCTAGGGATCTCACCACCGGGTTTCCGGGCGAGCATGTTATCATATCCGCACCAAAGTCCTTGCAAGAAACAAAGTGCCCGCGAGAAACCGTCAGTAAGGCGCATTGCGACTTTGCTGTCCGCGCCACCAGATTCTCGCCGTCGTCCGAGGCCGGTTGTCTATGTGTCTGATCGTTTTCGCCTATCGGGTCCACCCCGAGTTCCCGCTCATTGTCGCCGCCAACCGGGATGAGTTCCGCGACCGCCCCACCCGTCCGGCGGAATTCTGGCCGGAGCAGCCCAATCTGGTGGCTGGCCGGGATCTGTCCCAGGGCGGCACCTGGCTCGGCCTGAATCGCCAGGGGCAACTGGCCATGGTGACCAACTACCGCAACCCCAAGGAAGCCCGGGGCCGCTTGTCGCGCGGCCTGCTGGTCAGCCAGTTTCTGCAACAGGATGAGAACTCCCCCGCCACCTATCTCGAAACTCTGGGCGTCCAGGCCGACGAATATTCCGGCTTCAACCTGCTCACCGGCAATGCGGACGCGCTCTATTACTACAGCAATCGCGGCGCCTCATCTCGCCAGCCGCAGCTGTTAGCGCCAGGACTCTACGGATTGAGCAACCATCTGCTGGACACGCCCTGGCCCAAGGTGGAGCGTGCCAAGGCGGGCCTGCACACCCTGATCGAACAGTCCGATCCAGATCCCGAAGCCCTGCTTGATCTATTACGGGATTCAACGCCAGCAGCCGATGCGCAACTGCCGGATACCGGTGTCGGACTAGACTGGGAGCGCCTGCTTTCGCCCATCTTCATCGAAGGCCAGCACTATGGCACCCGATCCAGCACCATCCTGCTCATCTCGCGCCAGGGTGAAGCCACCTTTGTCGAGCAAAGCTACGATGCCCATGGCGCCGGTACACGCCGGGACTACCGTTTCCCCATTCTGGCCTGATTCCAGCTCCATACGGTTCCACCGGGACGTTAAGCAGCCTACAATGGCACCCAGTTATAAGGCACTCAGCCAAGCATGACACATGATCCTGCGCCGTTGTGGCGGCGATACCTCCAGATGCGCGCGATCATCCAACTGTAAGAGACCTTGTCCATGACCGAGACCGCCGACGGCATCGATTTCGAGAAAGCCCTGTCTGAGCTGGAGTCCATTGTCCGCAAGATGGAAGATGGCCAACTCAGCCTGGAGCAATCCCTGGAAGCCTTTGAACAGGGCATCAGCCTGACCCGCCAATGCCAGCAGGCGCTGGCCAGCGCAGAGCAACGGGTGCAGACCCTGATCGAAAAGGACGGCAAGGCTCAGACGCAGGCGTTTCAAAGCGATGACTAACCAGATGCCGCTCGATCAGTATTTCCAGGTTTGCCGGCAGCGCATCGATCAGGCGCTCGCCGAGTTGCTGCCGCCCTCCGACCAAATGCCGGAACACCTGCACCAGGCGATGCGCTACGCCCTGCTGGGAGGCGGCAAGCGGATTCGCCCGATTCTGGTGTTCGCCACCGCCGAAGCCTTCTCCAGCGAAACCGTGCGCGCCACGCCTGCGGCCTGTGCGGTCGAAGCCATCCATGCCTATTCCTTGGTGCACGATGACCTGCCCGCCATGGACAATGACGACCTGCGCCGCGGTCAGCCCACGGTGCACAAGGCATTTGACGAAGCCACCGCGATTCTTGCTGGCGACGCGTTGCAGACGTTGGCCTTTGAATGCCTCACCAGTGGTCACCCGTCCGTTAGTGCAGAGATCCGCCTGGAGATGGTGCGGATCCTGGCCCGCGCCAGCGGCAGCCAGGGTATGGCCGGTGGCCAGGCCATCGACCTGGCTGCCGTCGGCAAGCAGCTGGCCCTGGCGGAACTGGAAACCATGCACCTGTTCAAAACCGGCGCCTTGATTGAGGCCAGCGTGCTGCTGGGCGCCCTCAGTGCCGGTGTGACCGACTCGGCTCGCCTGACCCCCTTGCGCAGCTTTGCCCGCGCAATCGGGCTGGCATTTCAGGTCCAGGACGATATCCTCGACGTGGAAAGCGACACAGCAACGCTCGGCAAGCAGCAAGGCGCCGATGCCGCGCGGGATAAGCCCACCTACCCCGCCTTGCTGGGGCTCGATGGCGCCAAGCAGAAGGCACGGCAACTGCATCAATTGGCATTGGCCGAGCTACACAGTGCCGGCGTGCCTGCCAGTCGGCTCGCGCAGGTCTGTGATTACATCATCGACCGCCGGTCCTGACGCGTTACTGCATACTGTGTGTCACAGGCTCCCCACAAAACATTGTTCCCGGTGGGGCGCCGTGCACGAAATCCACCCCTGAAACCAGGGGCAGCCACAAGGCGGTGCTCATTGGAGCAACTTCGCATATAATTGCCCGGTTTTCGCCAAGAGCTCGATTAAACGGATGCATCAGACACACGTCTTCCAGGAAATTCCGACCCGCCGCCCCAACACGCCGTTGCTGGACCGCATCGACACGCCGGCCCAACTGCGCCTGTTGTCCGAGGAGCAGTTGCCGCAACTGGCCCATGAGCTGCGTGCGTTTCTGCTCTACAGCGTCGGTCAATCCGGTGGTCATTTTGGCGCCGGCCTGGGTGTGGTGGAACTGACTATCGCTCTGCATTATGCCTTCAACACGCCCAACGACCGCCTGGTCTGGGACGTGGGCCACCAGGCATATCCCCACAAGATTCTGACCGGGCGTCGCGAGCAGATGCCCTTCATCCGCCAGAAAGACGGCCTCGCCGCCTTTCCCCGTCGCGGCGAAAGCGAGTACGACACCTTCGGCGTCGGTCACTCCAGCACCTCCATCAGTGCCGCCCTCGGTATGGCCATTGCGGCCAAGATGCAGGGTATCGAGCGCAAGGCCATTGCCGTCATCGGCGATGGTGCACTCACCGCTGGCATGGCGTTCGAAGCCCTGAATCACGCCGGCGACACCAAGTCGGACGTACTGGTCATTCTCAACGATAACGATATGTCCATCTCCCGCAACGTGGGCGGCATGTCCAATTATCTGGCGCGGATTCTCTCCAGCCGCGCCTATAACAGCGTACGCGACAGCAGCAAGAAGGCACTGCAGGCCGCCCCTCACCTGATGGAGCTGGCCCGCCGCACGGAAGAGCACGTCAAGGGACTGGTGTCCCTGGGCACCCTGTTCGAGGAGCTTGGATTCAACTATATCGGCCCCATCGACGGGCACGACCTGCCGACGCTGGTGTCGACGCTGGAAAACATGAAGTCCCTCAGCGGTCCCCAGTTCCTGCATGTGGTCACCAAGAAGGGCAAGGGTTTCGCGCCAGCGGAGTGCGACCCGATCGGCTACCATGCCATCAACAAGATCGAACCCAAACCCAAGGTGACGGTGGCCACACCAGAGGTGAAGAAGCCCCGCTACTCGAACGTCTTCGGCCAGTGGCTGTGCGATATGGCGGAGGCGGACCCACAGCTGGTCGGCATCACCCCGGCCATGCGCGAAGGGTCCGACCTGGTTGCCTTTTCCGAGCGTTTTCCGGAGCGCTACTTTGATGTCGCCATCGCCGAGCAGCACGCCGTCACCCTGGCGGCCGGACTAGCCTGCGACGGCGCCAAGCCAGTGGTGGCCATTTATTCCACCTTCCTCCAGCGTGCCTATGACCAGCTGATCCACGACGTCGCCATCCAGAATCTGGATGTGCTGTTCGCCATTGATCGTGCCGGCCTGGTGGGGGAAGACGGGCCGACCCATGCCGGTAGTTTCGACCTCAGCTTTCTGCGCTGCATCCCCAATATGGTGGTCATGGCGCCGTCGGATGAGAACGAAGCTCGGCAGATGCTGTACACCGGCTACATGCACCAGGGTCCGGCGGCGGTCCGCTATCCGCGCGGCACAGGCCCCGGCGTCGCGATTTCCCAAGAGATGCAGGCAATGCCCATTGGCAAGGCGCGAGTGCTCAAGGAGGGGCGCCAGGTCGCCTTCCTGGCATTTGGCTCCATGGTGCAACCTGCGCGTCTGGCAGCAGACGCCCTGGGCGCCACGCTGGTCGACATGCGCTTTGTAAAACCCCTGGATGAAGCGGTCATTCTGGAGATGGCGGCCCGCCATGCGCTGCTGGTCACGGTGGAGGAGAATGCCATCATGGGTGGTGCGGGCAGTGGCGTCAGCGAGCTTCTCGCCCTGCATGGCCTGTCCATGCCAGTTCTGCATCTGGGTCTGCCTGACGAGTTTATCGAGCACGGCAAGCCCAGCGAACTGCTGCACGAAGTGGGATTGGATGCGGATGGTATTCTTGCCCAGGTCAAGGCACGTCTGCAGCTGTTAGCGCGGACCGTGCCCGCGCTCGGCATCCTGTAGCCTTGGAATCAAGTAGCTAAGACAAATCCAGGTGGCGGCTCGGGACGACTAACGGTCGGTTACCGGCGCCGCCAGTTCATCACCGGTACCTGGATCATCATCCTGATGGGTGACGAGATAGTGGCCGAGCTTCCCGGCCTTGGTCGCGAGATAATTGCGATTGTGCGGATTGAGTCCCACCTGAAGAGGCACCCGCTCCACCACCGCCACGCCATAGCTGAGCAGCGCGTTGACCTTGCGGGGATTATTGGTCATGAGGCGGACCTTATTAATCCCCAGATGCTCCAGCATTTCACGGCACATGCTGTAATCCCGGAGATCCGCGGCAAAGCCCAGACGTTCATTCGCCTCGACCGTATCCGCGCCCTGATCCTGCAGATGATAGGCCCTGATCTTGTTCAACAGGCCGATGCCACGGCCTTCCTGACGCAGATACAGCAAAATGCCTCGCCCCTGCTCGGCGATACTGCGCAGGGCTTCATTCAGTTGAAAGCCACAGTCACAGCGCAAACTGAAAAGCGCGTCGCCGGTCAAGCATTCGGAATGGGTGCGGGCCAACACGGGCTCGCCGTCATTCACCTGACCCAGCGTCAACGCAACATGCTCTTTCCCCGTCGCAATCTCCTCGAAACCATGCATGTCGAAAATGGCAAAGGGAGTCGGAAGACGGCAACTGGCGACGTAACGTACGGACACGATCGCACCTCGGCATTGATGGGGCCCAGATTTTAGCAAACCGCGACGCCGGGGGCATCTTTAATTGCGCCATCAGCCACCAGTCATGTTCATGAAACGCACGATCTGCGGCTCCTCATCCAGGGCAAAATGATGCCGCTCGGGCTTCAAGGCCATCCCATCAATAATGGCCTCTTTCAAACGCCCCAGATCATCCGGGAACTCGCGCATCACCTGACGTAGATCGACCGAATGCTCATTGCCCAAACAGAGCAGCAGCCGGCCTTCCACGGTGACCCGCACCCGATTGCAGAGATGGCAGAAATTATGGCTATGGGGGGAAATGAACCCGATCCGAACGTTACTGTTGCTCATTCGGTAATAGCGGGCAGGACCGCCACTGGATTCCGGGCTTGCGATAAGCGGATAGCGGGCGGCGATGCGCGCGCGGATTGCGGCACTGCTGATAAAGGTCTCGGCGCGGGCATGAGAACTCACCTGACCGAGTGGCATTTCCTCAATAAAA
Organism: Pseudomonadota bacterium; assembly: GCA_023430625.1. Classification (GTDB taxonomy): domain Bacteria; phylum Pseudomonadota; class Gammaproteobacteria; order Pseudomonadales; family Oleiphilaceae; genus JAEZAA01. The sequence goes on along the minus strand of JAEZAA010000083.1, from coordinate 35,384 downwards.
CTCAGATCCAGCGCTTCGCGACGGGCGAATTCAACCAGATCCAGAATCTCGTCATCATTGCGCCCCTTGAGAATGACGCTATTCAGTTTGATGCGCTCAAAACCCTGTTCCTGCGCAGCACGAATGCCCTGCAGCACCTGCTCCAGATCGCCGACGCGGGTCAGCTCCCGGAAGCGCGTCGGGCACAGGCTGTCGAGGCTGATATTCAGGCGTCGGACACCGGCACGACGCAGATCCGCAGCATACCGGCTCAACTGGGAGCCATTGGTGGTCATGACCAGCTCATCCAGCCCCGGCAGCTGCCCCAAGCGCTCGACAAGCCCCAGGACGCCGCGCCGCACCAGCGGCTCGCCACCGGTCAGGCGAATCTTTTTCACTCCAAGTTTCGTGAAGGCGCGGGCCAGGCAGAAGAGCTCTTCAAGCGACAGGATCTGGTCCCGAGGCAGAAACGTCATGTCCTCGGCCATGCAATACAGACAGCGGAAGTCGCAGCGGTCGGTCACCGATAGCCGGACATAGGTGACGGCCCGTCCAAACCGGTCCACCAGTGCGGGATTGCCCATGGTGCTCTCCTGTCCTTCGTCATGCCGCTGCGCCAACCGATCAGGTCACAACGAGCCGCCCACGCGACCTCAGCTGCTCGCTGGCGCCATTTCACCCGCCGGTTACGGGTGGAAAGAGCGCCACCTCATCCCCATCTTCAACCGGATCATGCCAGGCGGCCATCTCCTGGTTACGCGCGACCAGCAGGTCGCTGGCCTGCAACATCTCGGCATGGGCCGGATCTTCCGCAATCAGGTGACGGCGGACATCATCCAAAGTCTGCATGGCCGACTGCCAGGCAACGGGAACCTGATCTCGTCCCATTTGCTCACGTAGCCGCGCGAAATACATGACCTTAATCATGATGATCTCCTGCCGCGTCCGCCAGCCAACTGCCGCTTTGTCCGCCATGTTTTTCCAGCAGGCGTAAGCCGCTCACTACCATGCCCCGGTCAACCGCCTTGCACATGTCATACAGGGTCAAGGCGGCCACACTGGCGGCGGTCAGCGCTTCCATCTCAACCCCGGTCTTGCCGTCCAGTCGACAGAGCGTGGTGATCCGGATCCGGTTCTGCTCTGGCTCCGGCTCGATCTCGACCTTGATGGCCGTCAACATCAGGGGATGGCACAGGGGAATCAGGTCGCCACATTTTTTGGCCGCCTGAATTCCCGCGATGCGGGCGACCGCAAACACATCCCCTTTCTTGTGCTTACCCTCGAGAATCAATTGCAGGGTTTCAGGCTGGAGATGGAGATACGCCTCTGCCCGGGCCTCGCGGGTCGTCGCCGCCTTGCCCGATACATCCACCATGTTGGCGGCACCCTGCTCATCAAGATGGGTCAATTTCATTGTCTGAGCCTCTCTACAACCTTTCGGACCTACGGTCGCTCCGGTTCAGCGTCCCCACCAAGTCCGGATCGCTGCCACACCCTGGGCACCGCTTTGGCGTGCCTGGGCAATATCGCTCTCACCCAGACCGCCCAATGCATACACGGGTAATCTGGTGTCTCGGACCCAGGTCGCAAAGTTTTCCCAGCCCAAGGCCTGCGCGTCCGGATGGGATGGGGTTGGCTTGACCGGCGATAACACCACGAACTCCACACCCAGACGCTGGGCCTGAGCCAACTGCTCAGGATCATGGCAAGACGCGGCAACCCAGAATGGCTCCGGCAAAGGACGCTCCCGCAATCCCATGAGTTCGTGACTGGTTAGATGCAGGCCATCCGCCTGCAAGCTTTGCACCAGTTTTGCATCCCCCTTCAGCAGCAGCTTTGCCTGCGCCGCACGACAGTGCGCCAGCGCCAGTTCCGTGATTTTCTGCCGCTCCAGACTGGGCATCGGCTTCAGCCGCAACTGCACCATTTCGACGCCTTGCGCCAAGGCCGCCTCAAGCCGGTGCACAAATTCCGCCTGGGAGTCGAAATTGCCGGTGATCAGATACCGTGCCGGCAGCCTGGCCGCTTGCATGATCGGCCAATTGGCGGCCGGAAATTCAAAGTCGGCCAATGCCTCTGGCATCACCCACTGCAGGGGTTGTCCTTCCCGCCCCACCGGCTCGCCGGTGAAGTCAGCAACCTCCCAGACATCGAGAAAGACCCGCTTGTCACCATAGTCATGAGCCACCTGGATCAGCGGCTGATTCCGTGGTGAGTCAGCACTGACCTGAATCCCCAGCTCCTCGTACAGCTCACGGGCCAAAGCCTCGCGGACAGTTTCGCCAGGCTCGACCTTGCCGCCGGGAAACTCCCACAGCCCGCCCTGATGCACCCGGTCCGGCCGGCGTGCGATCAGGATGGCATTATCAGCGCGCCGAATGACTGCCGCGGCAACATGGACCACGCGACTCATGAGTCCTCCCGATGTTCCGATGTTCGTTCAGGTCCGGTATTCGGCATTGATCCGCACGTACTCGTGAGACAAATCCGTGGTCCAGATCACCTCTGAGACCGCGCCGCGGTTCAGCTCAACGCGAATGCAGATCTCCTCCTTGCTCATCTCCGCCTGACCCTGCTCCTCGGTATAGGTTGGCGCGCGACCGCCCTTCTGGGCGATACAGGTCTGGTTCAGGAACACGTCGATCTTCGTCACGTCGAGGTCGGCGACGCCCGCACGGCCAATGGCCGCCAGGATACGCCCCCAGTTCGGATCGCTGGCGTACAGCGCGGTTTTAACCAGCGGCGAGTGGGCGATGGTGTAAGCCACGTCCAGCGCCTCATCTTGCGTGCCGGCGCCATTGACCTGCACGGTGACAAACTTGGTGGCACCCTCGCCATCCCGCACGATCGCCTGAGCCAGGGTCATGAATAGCTGCCGCAGTGCCTGCCTGAAGGGTGCCCACAGCGCTTCGTTTTCCTCGGTAAAGGCTGGGGCGCCACTTTTGCCCGTTGCAATCAGCAGGCAGGAGTCGTTGGTGGAGGTATCGCCATCGATCGTGATGCGGTTGAACGACGCATCCGCCATTTCCCGCACCAGCCGCTGCAGCAGTGCCTGGTCAATGGTGGCGTCGGTTGCCACATAACCCAACATCGTCGCCATGTTCGGCCGGATCATGCCGGCCCCCTTGCTGATTCCCGAGATGTGGACCGGATGGCCGCCAATGTCGAGCCGCACGGACGCCCCTTTCGGTAGCGTGTCTGTGGTCATGATTCCCTGTGCAGCCGCATCCCAGGCATTATCGCAGAGGTTGGCGAAGGCAGAGGGAATTGCCGCCTGGATCTTATCCACCGGGAGCGGTTCACCGATCACACCAGTCGAGAACGGCAGCACCTGCTCAGACGCCACGCCACCCTGCTCCGCGACCCAGGCACAGCAGGCCTGGGCGTTGCGCATGCCGGCTTCACCGGTGCCTGCATTGGCATTGCCGGTATTGATCAGCAAATAGCGAGGGCTGGCCACCGCAAGATTCGCCTTGGCCAAGACCACCGGTGCCGCGCAAAAAGCGTTTTTGGTAAACACGCCCGCCGTGCGAGTGCCTTCCGCCAACTCGAACAAGACGATGTCGCGCTTACCCGGGCGCTTGATACCGGCACTGGTCACGCCAATGCGAACCCCGTCGATCCCATGAAACTCAGGCAAAGGTGCCAATCCGACCGCCATGACCGCCGCTCTCCCACTCGTTAAAAATAAAATGTTTCCAGGTCTTTGAACGCAAATGGAGCGGTGGCCGCCAACTCATTGAGTCGACTGCCCCGCCCCACATTCTAAGGAGAAGGTTGCCCTTCATCCGTCTCTCAATTCAGAAACTAGGTACCGGTTGTTGCCGCACGGCTGCTCATGGAGCAGCCGTGGGCTTTGAGCGCACCTTACTCGATCCGCCCATGGCATTGCTTGTATTTCTTGCCCGAACCACAGGGGCACGGATCATTCCGACCGATCTTGACGCCGTCGCGCACGAACGGCTGAGCCTGTTCCATGCCCGCTGCATCTTGATCCGCCTCGGGCTCAAGCCCCGAACGCTCCTCGTGCTGCGCCTGAGCGGTCTTCAACTGACGCTCCAGAGCCTCCCGGCGCTGACGCTCCATCTCCTCGATTTCTTCCTGACGCTGTACCCGGACATGGCTGATGACCCGGATCACATCATGCTTGATGCTGTTGAGCATGGTTTGAAACAGCTCAAAGGCCTCACGCTTGTATTCCTGCTTGGGGTTCTTCTGGGCATAGCCGCGCAGGTGAATACCCTGACGCAGGTGATCCATATTAGCCAGATGCTCTTTCCACAGGGAGTCCAGAACCTGCAGGAACACCTGCTTTTCAAACCGGCGCAGAGGCTCTGCGCCAACCACCGCCTCTTTCTCCTGGTAAACCCGTTCGATCTCCTGAAGAATCCGCTCACGCATGGGTTCTTCGTACAGGTTGTCATCCTCATCCAGCCACTGCTGAACCGGCAACCGAACATCGAACTCGGTCTCCAGATGCTTCTCCAGGCCAGCGATATCCCACTGCTCGGGCACGCTTTCCGGTGGTACGAACTGACTGACCGCCTCGTTCACCACGTCACGCCGGATCACAGAGATCATTTCCGACACGTCGTCCAGCGCCATGACTTCATTGCGCTGCTCGTAGATGACCCGACGCTGGTCATTGGCAACGTCGTCATATTCGAGAATGGATTTGCGGATGTCGAAGTTACGTCCTTCGACCTTGCGCTGGGCTTTTTCGATGGCATTGCTGACCATCCGGTGCTCGATGGCTTCGCCCTTCTGCATGCCCAAAGCCTGCATGATGTTCTTCACCCGATCGGAAGCAAAAATCCGCATCAGGTTGTCTTCAAGCGACAGATAAAAGCGGGTACTGCCCGGATCGCCTTGGCGCCCTGAACGGCCCCGCAGTTGGTTATCGATCCGGCGTGATTCATGACGCTCGGTGCCAATAACGTGCAGACCACCTGCCGTCAGCACGGCGTCATGGCGTTGCTGCCATTCGCTCTTCAGGCGCTCCACTTCTTCCGGCGAGAGAGTCTTCAGGTCGCCTGCCTCGGCTTCCCAGTTTCCACCCAGTACGATGTCGGTACCACGACCAGCCATGTTCGTGGCAATCGTCACGGCGCCCGGACGGCCGGCCTGTGCAATGATCTGGGCTTCCTGCGCGTGATACTTGGCGTTCAGGACGTTGTGCTTGATGCCCTGCTTCTTCAAGAAGTTGGACAGGTACTCCGACGCTTCAACCGACGCGGTGCCCACCAAGACGGGCCGTCCGGTTGCAACGGTATCCTTGATGTCGTCGACAATGGCCTGGAACTTCTCTTCCATGGTCATGTAGACGAGGTCGTTGTAGTCCTTCCGCTGCACCGGCTTGTTGGTTGGAATGACGATCACGTCCAGACCATAGATCTGACGGAATTCGAACGCCTCGGTGTCGGCAGTCCCGGTCATGCCCGAGAGCTTCTCGTAAATCCGGAAATAGTTCTGGAAGGTAGTCGAGGCCAGGGTCTGGCTCTCGTTCTGGATCCGAACGCCTTCCTTCGCCTCGATCGCCTGGTGCAAGCCGTCACCCCAACGCCGACCGGGCATGGTGCGTCCGGTATGTTCGTCAACGATGACAATCTGGTTGTCCTGCACGATGTAGTCCACGTCGCGCTGGAACAGCGCATGGGCGCGCAGCGCCGAATAGACGTGATGCAGCAAGCCGAGGTTGTTGGCGGCATAGAGGTTGCCACCTTCTTCCAGCAGACCACGCTTGGTGAGCAGCTCCTCGACCTTGGCATGCCCCTGCTCGGTCAGTTCCACCTGCCGGGTTTTCTCGTCGATCAGGTAATCGCCGTCCGGCTCCTGATCCTTCTCCGGTGTCGGTGCCCGCTTGAGCGCCGGCACCAGCTCGTTGACCTGCTTGTACAGCGCTGAGCTGTCTTCGGCGGCGCCGCTGATGATGAGCGGCGTACGCGCCTCGTCAATCAGGATCGAGTCGACCTCGTCGACAATGGAATAAGACAATCCGCGCTGTACCTTGTCCTCCACACTGAAGGCCATGTTGTCGCGCAGGTAGTCGAAACCGAATTCGTTATTGGTACCGTAGGTGATGTCCGCCCCATAGGCCGTCCGCTTGGTCTGGGCATCCTGACCCGACAGGATCACACCGACCGTCAGGCCCAGATACTCATGAACGGCGCCCATCCACTTGGAGTCACGCTGAGCCAGGTAATCGTTTACCGTCACCACGTGAACGCCTTTGCCCGTTAGGGCATTCAGGTAACAAGGCAGGGTTGCGACCAGCGTCTTCCCTTCCCCGGTCCGCATTTCCGCGATTTTCCCTTCGTGCAGGGTGATACCGCCGATCATCTGGACGTCAAAGTGGCGCATGCCCAGCACACGCTTGGCCGCCTCGCGCACCACAGCGAAGGCTTCCGGCAAAATATCGTCGAGGGTCGAACCCTGTGCCAGACGCTGCTTGAACTCTTGGGTCTTGTTGCGCAATGCCTGTTCGTCGAGCGCCGCGATAGACTCCTCAAACTCATTGATGCGCTTGACGATTTTGCCCATCCGCTTGAGCTCACGGCTGTTCTTACTTCCGAAGATCTTCTTGGCGATAGTAGCTAACATATCCTTCCAGCTTATACAGCTCGTCGAGCATTGATTAACGGAAATACGTCCGGCAGACGCAGCGGCGTTTCAGAACGCTGGCTGTCATTTTACTCTCGCCAGACTGGTGCAGACCGGCACGCAACGGCGCGCTGACATAGGCAAATGCAGGAGGCACGCCGGAACCTGGTCGAATCTCGGATTCTTATCTACAGCACAGACCACCACCAACACAATGACGACCGGCGGTCATGCAGCTGCACATTCTAACCTCAATTCCGTAACAGGTTAAAGAGAAGTTCCGGCCCCTCCGCCCCGCCCGTCAAATCAGGGCGGAAGCAGGATAGGCGGCTAGCGCCCGGCCCGGTTGATGTACTTGAGCGGATTCACGTGGCGGCCATCTTTCATGACCTCGAAATGGACATGAGTACCGGTGGAGCGGCCAGTGCTGCCCATCAGCGCGATCGCCTGACCTTTCTGCACGATATCGCCCACCTTGACCAGCAGCTTCTTGCAGTGGGCATAGCGGGTCACCAAACCTCCACCATGGTTGATCACGACCAGCATGCCGTAGCCGTTTTTTTCCTCTGCCGTGGTGACAATCCCGCCGGCAACGGCAACGATATCGCTGCCATCCTTGCCGGCGAAGTCGAGCCCCGCGTGCCAGGCGCGACGCCCGGTAAAGGGATCGGTGCGATAGCCAAAATGAGAGGAGAGCCAGCCCCGCGTAATCGGCCGCCCGGCGATGAAGCGCTCATCTTCGAACTGGCGGTTGGCAAAGAGCTCGTTGAGCAATTCCAGCTGTTGTGCCCGGTGCTCGATCTGGGCCTGAATCTGCTCCAGGGAGGCTTGCAGTGCCGGCATCTGGTTTGACTCGCCGGGTTGAACTTCCAGGGGGCCACCCAGAGCGGGCGGGCTGACGAAGTCAAACTCCCCCTCGTCCAGTTTGGCCACAACGGTCAACCGTTGCCCCAGCGCATCGAGACGCATCAGCCGGGCCTGCATCTCGCCCAGACGCAGCGTCAAGGCATCCACCTGTTCAGTGGAATATTGCTTCAGCGATTCGATTTCCTGACGCTGACTCTGCAAACGCCGATCCCAGGCTTCGACGATGGCCGGATCGAGCGCGCCCGTTGCGAGCGTACCTGGGATCAAGTATGGTTTGAGCAGAAGATAGGCCGCCGTACCCGCGCCAACAAGCAGCAGTGATAGGAAAATACCTGCCGCAGTAAGCGCTCCCTTACCTAGCGTAACCGTGGTTGCCTGCCCGTGCTTACGGCTGACCAAAATGATGTTCATGGAGGAAGTTTCTACCCGATAACAGGCGCTGCCAACGCTAATGAAACGGCACTCGTGTACTCGCGGAACCGCTATGGTTTAAGAAAAGTGTAACAGACTAACGCAAATCGTTCGTTTCAGCATGTTACGTTATGTTCAAATTACTCACAAAGTGACTTAGCTCTCACCGCGAATATCGACCATGACTCCTCCTGATCCTACAGATAAGCCAGTTTTGCAACGAGTTCTCACGGATCGGCGTTCGCCACTGAGGCAGTTGATCGCTCACTCGGAGCGGCTGGCGGCACTGCAAAAACAGGTTTATCGGTTTATCCCCGCAGACCTACATTCGCAGGTCCTAATTGCAGGAATCAAGGAACACTGCTTGTTGCTGATCACCCACTCTGGCGCTTGGGCCGCAAGATTACGGCAATTACAGGGAGGGATTCTGCGCAATATCCAGCAACAACTGCCGGAACTTCAGGTACAGGGGATTCAGATCAAAGTGCGCCCGCAATCGCGGCCCCGCAGGCCAGTCCGGCAGGCAAACCGACTGTCGCAGGACAATGCAGAGCTCTTGTTACAGGAAGCGGAACATACCGAACACGAGGGTCTAAAGCAGGTTCTGCGACGGCTTGCCAGTCATACCCGCCAGCCGGATTAATATCCGGCCGGCGGACACTTGGCTTATCGCGCAAAGGCAGAATTAGCCAGCAAGCACTGGCTTCATGTAGGAAATGGGCGCCTTGGCCGCATCCTCGAAGGTGACCACGTCCCAGGCATCTTCCTGTGCCATTAACGTGCGCAGCAGCTTGTTATTCAGGCCGTGACCCGACTTGAAGCCACGGAACTCACCCACCAGGCTGTTGCCCAGCAGATAAAGATCACCGATAGCATCCAGGATCTTGTGCTTGACGAACTCGTCTTCGTAGCGCAAGCCGTCTTCGTTCAGGATGCGGTAGTCGTCGACCACAATGGCGTTGTCGGGACTTCCACCCAGCGCCAGGTTCATGGAGCGTAGTTTTTCAATATCCCGCATGAAGCCGAAGGTCCGTGCCCGGCTCACTTCCTTCACAAAGGAGGTACTGGAGAAGTCAACGACCGCATTTTGCGAGCGGCCCTTGAAGACGGGATGGTCGAAGTCGATTCCGAAGGACACCTTAAAACCATCGAAGGGGACGAAGGTCGCGCGGCGATCACCCTCGGTCACGGTCACTTCACGCTTGATGCGGATGAACTTCTTGGCGGCTTCCTGTTCCTGAATACCCGCGGACTGGATCAGAAACACGAACGGACCGGCGCTGCCATCCATGATCGGCACTTCCGCCGCACTGAGCTCGACGTAGCAGTTGTCGATGCCCAGTCCCGCCATGGCGGACAGCAGATGCTCAACCGTCGCGACCTTGACACCATCCTTCACCAGCGTGGTGCATAACAGGGTTTCACCGACCGCGTCGGCACGCGCCGGGATCTCGACCACCGGGTCCAGATCGGTCCGGCAAAACACAATACCGGTATCAACCGGAGCGGGCTTCAAGGTCAGGTAAACCTTTTGTCCCGAGTGCAGGCCCACGCCGGTGGCACGGATTATGTTTTTTAAAGTGCGCTGTTTAATCATCGTCGATGTATACCGCTGTCGCTCAACCAATTATGGACAAAAAGTGCCCAATGATAACAAAACTTACCACCGGGCACCATTTTCGTCGCCGACGCGACTGGCTTAGTCGGCCTGACGACGCAGAAACGCCGGAATATCCAGATAGTCAACGCTCTGCTCATGGCCGACGGCCTTGCGGTCGAGAGCTGCGCTACCCGCCGAAAGAGTCCGCTTACGCAGCACGGCCGGACGGTCCAATTGATTGTAGTCGGTCGTGCCGTCAATCGCTTTGGTATTATCCACTACTTTCATGGGACGCTCACCGATGTAGCCAAGACCGGTCGCAACCACGGTGACCTTGATTTCGTCTTTCATCTCCGGATCGATTACCGTACCAACCACGACCGTGGCCGCGTCGGAAGCAAATTCCTCCACGGTGCTGCCCACTTCGGAGAACTCACCCAGAGACAGATCCATACCGGCCGTGATGTTGACCAGGATGCCGCGCGCGCCTTGCAGGTTGACGTCTTCCAGCAGCGGGCTGCGGATCGCCGCCTCGGCCGCTTCGCGTGCACGGTTTTCGCCGCGACCGACGCCAGTACCCATCATGGCCATGCCCATTTCCGACATAACGGTTTTCACGTCGGCGAAGTCGACGTTGATCATACCCGGACGAATGATCAGGTCGGCAATGCCCTGCACCGCGCCCAGCAACACGTCATTGGCCGCCGCGAAGGCATCCAGCAAGCTGGTGTTCTTGCCCATGACCGACAGCAGTTTTTCGTTCGGAATGGTGATCAGGGAATCGACATGCTGCCCCAGCTCTTTCAGGCCCGCGTCCGCGATCTTCATACGCTTGGCACCTTCGAACGGGAAAGGCTTGGTCACCACCGCCACCGTCAGGATGCCCAGGTCCTTGGCGATCTCGGCCACGATAGGTGCCGCGCCCGTACCGGTGCCACCACCCATACCGGCGGTAATGAACACCATGTCGGCGCCCTTGAGCATTTCCGCGATACGCTCGCGATCCTCAATGGCCGCCTGACGACCCACTTCTGGATTGGCGCCGGCACCCAGGCCCTTGGTGATATTGCCACCCAGCTGGATAACGGCCTTTGCATCCAATTCCATCAACGCTTGCGCGTCGGTATTGGCACAGATGAAATCAACACCGTCGACTGAGCTGGTTAGCATGTGACGCACGGCGTTACCGCCGCCGCCGCCCACACCGATGACTTTGATAACGGCATTTTGCGGAAGATTATCAACTAACTCGAACATCGCCCCTTCTCCTTTGTTTTAAACTACGCTGAACAGGTGGTTGCACTGAATGCAACTCTGATTAGAAATTGCCCTTAAACCAGTTCTTGAATCGCTCCAAGACGTTTCCGGATTCTTCATGGCGGGACGGGTGCGCCCGTCCCAACTCTTGTTGCTTAAAGCCGTACACCAGCAGACCAACACCGGTGGAGTACATCGGGTTATTCACGACATCGGCCAGCCCCGTCATCCCTTGGGGTACCGCCAACCGTACCGGCATATGGAAAATTTCCTCCGCCAGTTCCACCACACCTTCCATGCGGGACGTGCCGCCCGTGAGCACAATGCCCGCCGCCACCAAATCCTCGAAGCCGCTGCGACGCAGCTCGGACTGCACCAGCGTAAACAGCTCCTCGTAGCGGGGCTCGACCACTTCCGCCAGCGCCTGGCGCGACAGATCCCGTGATGGACGGTCACCCACGCTAGGCACCTTGATGGTTTCATCGGCGCCAGCCAACTGGGTCAATGCGCAGGCATACTTGATCTTGATTTCCTCGGCATTCTGGGTCGGTGTACGCAACGCCATCGCAATGTCGTTGGTCACCTGGTCACCCGCAATGGGGATCACCGCCGTGTGGCGAATGGAGCCGCCAGTGAAAATTGCGATGTCCGTCGTACCGCCGCCCACGTCCACCAGGCAAACGCCGAGTTCTTTCTCATCATCCGTCAGCACCGCATAACTGGACGCGAGCTGCTCGAGAATGATGTCGTCCACATCCAGGCCACAGCGCTTCACGCACTTTTCGATGTTCTGGTAGGCATTGACCGCACAGGTCACCAGATGCACTTTCGCTTCCAGGCGCACTCCCGACATCCCCAGCGGCTCCTTGATGCCTTCCTGGTTGTCGATCACGTATTCCTGAGGAATCACGTGCAGCACTTTCTGATCCGCCGGGATCGCAACCGCCTGGGCCGCATCCAGCACCCGGTCGAGATCGGCCTGCACCACTTCCCGCTCACGGATCGCGACGATGCCGTGGGAGTTCATGCTGCGGATGTGGCTGCCCGCAATTCCGGCATACACGGAATGGATCTGGCAGCCCGCCATCAGCTCGGCTTCCTCGATGGCCCGTTGAATGGCCTGCACGGTCACTTCGATATTGACCACAACACCACGCTTCAGCCCCCGCGACGGATGGGAGCCAATGCCCACGATCTCGATCTGGCCGTCCGCGGTCTTCTGTCCGACAATCGCCACAACCTTGGACGTTCCGATATCCAATCCAACAATCATCTTGTCACCCAAGTGCTTGCTAACTCCCACGTTTTTCCACGTCGCCACAAGCTTGTTCCACTTAAAATTGTTTAGCCATTATTGGTCTGTTCTTTCCAACGTACCGCCAGGCCATTGGCATAGCGCACATCCAAAATCTCGATTTCGGGAATCTTGTCCTGCAATTGCGCCCGAAAGATCTTCTGCAGGCGCGCCATCTTGCCATGAAGGTCGTCGCGCCCCAACTTGATTAGAATGCCGCCCTGCATGGTCAGCTCCCAGGCTCCCCGGGGCGCCAGATAGATGCCGGCCACCTGCAGCCCGAGCGGTGCAAACTCCTGGCTCCAGCGCACGTAGTTCAACCAGACCGACTCCTGGCTCCCCTCGGGACCATTCAGCGCCGGCAGATGCGCGTACGCGCTCCGATCACCTGGTTCGAACACCTCGCCGGTGCGGCTCAACAAGCCGGTTTCGCCCCACAGTGCGATCGGTTCGCGCTCTTCGACCCAGAAGTGCAACTTGTTCGGCCAAACCCGCTGCACCCTCGATGACTCCACCCAAGGCAGAGAGGCCAGGCGCCGTTGTGCCTCTTCCAGGTCCACCGCGAAAAAGCTTTCGTCGGTCAGATACACCAGTTGCTCCTGCAACGCGTCCTGGGTCAGGTTGTCGAACGTTCCGCTGATCTCGATCACGCCCACATTGCGATCCAGGCGTTGCAGCGCCGTGTTCATTCCCTGCACCAGCACCACTAGCAATGCGAGCACCAGGAGTGCAAGGCCAACGCCGCGCCAGGGCACGCCCTTGAGGCGCACCATAAACGGGCCGACGTTCGGCAGGGCAAACAAGGCGCGCGCGGGCACCGGACGCGCAGGCGTTGCACCGCGCTTCGCGCGATTACGCCCCTCCCGATTCCGCAGTTCCACACCCATGCCCATTCTCCTGAATTCGCTGGTCCGACTTCTTCTTATTTGTTCAAAGTTTGTTCAAGGATCTGAACAACCAGACTGTCAAAGTCGATGCCCGCGGCCTTGGCCGCCATCGGCACCAGACTGTGGTCCGTCATACCCGGAACCGTGTTCACTTCCAGCAGCCAAAAACGCCCCTGGCCATCACGCATGACATCCACCCGTCCCCAGCCGCGGCATCCTACGAAATCGAAGGCCTTCAGCGCCAGAGCCTGCAGCTGTTTTTCTTCCTCCGCACCGAGCCCGCTGGGTAACAGGTATTGGGTATCGTTGCGAATGTACTTGGCTTCGTAGTCGTAAAACGCCTGGTCCGTTTTCAGACCGATCACCGGCAACGCACGACCATTCAAGAAGCTGATGGTGTACTCCTGGCCTTCAATCCACTGCTCGGCGAAAACCAGATCGTCGTAGCGTTGGGCTTCGGTCAGCGCCTCCCGCAACTGCTCCAGGCTGTCAGCCCGACGCATGCCAATGCTCGAACCCTCATGGGCCGGCTTGACCATCACCGCCGGGCCGATTTCATCCAGCAGTGCCTGGCTGAGCTCCGCCTGGCGCAGGATCCGGAAGTTCGGCGTGGGCAGTCCAGCCGATTGCCAGATCAGCTTGGTCCGCAACTTGTCCATGCCGATCGCCGAAGCCATGACGCCGCTGCCGGTATAAGGCAGTCCCAGGGTTTCCAGAAAGCCCTGCATGGAGCCGTCTTCCCCGCCCCGTCCGTGCAGCACGATAAAGGCCCGGTCAAACTGACCCTCGAACAGGCTCTGCAGCCCGTCCACCTTCGGATCCAGCTTCACGGCGTCAACGCCCTGGCGGCACAATGCCTCCAGCACGGCTTGGCCGCTATTCAACGAGACGTCGCGCTCGGAGGAAAAGCCCCCCATCAGCACCGCCACCCGTCCAAACTTGTCATTCATTGCTGCTTGTTTCACGGAATCACTCGTAACCTTCAGACTCTGTTTCTCCGGCCGGAGCTGTTCACTCCGCGTACGCCGGCTTACACGAACTCTCGCAAGTTCAGCTGGTTGTCCGCCAGTCGTGCCGCAACGGCACCAATATCACCCGCTCCCTGCAACAACAGGATGTCGCCATCCTGCAGAATCTTCGCCAACACCTGCTCCACATCCTGCCCGCGCTCCAGAAACACCGGATCGACCGTGGCACGTAACCGGATGCTCCGGCACAGGGAACGACCGTCCGCGCCAGGAATCGGCTTCTCACCCGCCGGATAGACATCCAGCAGCAGCAAGACGTCCACGTCAGACAGAACCTGAACGAAATCCTCATACAACTCGCTGGTGCGGCTGTAGCGGTGGGGCTGGAACACCGTCACCAGACGCCGTCCGGGCCAGCCATCGCGCACTGCACGCACGACCGCAGCCACTTCCCGCGGATGATGGCCGTAATCGTCCACCAGCATGACGTTGCCGCGACCGGTCGCGAACTCGCCGTACACCTGAAAGCGGCGGCCGACACCCTGAAACTTCTCCATTCCCGCCACAATGGCCTCGTCGGAGATGCCTTCATCGGTTGCCACCGCAATGGCCGCCAGCGCATTCAGCACGTTGTGGCGGCCGGGGATATTCAACCGGATATTCAGATCCGCAAACCCAGCCGGACGCTTCACCCGAAAAGTCATGGTCATGCCGCTCTGGACGATCTGTTCCGCCATGTAGTCGGCGGGGTTATCGATGCCGTAGGTCACAACCTGGCGGCTGATGGAAGGAATCACCTCCCGCACACCGGGATCATCCACGCACATGACGGCCATGCCGTAGAACGGCAGGTTGTGGAGGAAGTCGATAAAGGTCTGCTTGAGACGGCCGAAATCCCCTCCGTAGGTGTGCATGTGGTCCACATCGATGTTGGTCACGATGGACACCATCGGCGTCAAGTGCAGAAACGACGCATCGCTTTCGTCCGCTTCGGCAACCAGAAAGCGCGAGGCGCCGAGCTTGGCGTTGGTGCCCGCACTGTTCAAACGTCCGCCAATCACAAACGTGGGGTCGAGGTCGCCTTCCGCCAGCAAGGATGCAATGAGGCTGGTGGTGGTGGTCTTGCCATGGGTGCCGGCCACGGCGATGCCATGCCGATAGCGCATGATCTCCGCCAGCATTTCCGCCCGTGGTACCACCGGCACCCGGCGCTCGCGGGCACTGGCCACTTCCGGGTTGTCCGACGTTACAGCACTGGAGACCACGACCACGTCCGCATCTCGGCTATTGTCCGCGGTATGCCCGATCAGGATGGTGGCACCCAGCTGGCGCAGCCGTTCCGTCACCGCAGACGGCTTCAGGTCGGAGCCGGATATCTGGTAGCCCTGGTTCAGCAGAACCTCGGCGATGCCGCACATGCCCGAACCACCGATTCCAACGAAGTGAATCCGGCGAATGCGGCGCATCTCCGGCACGTCGCAGATCAGGTTCTTGACCGGGCTCAGCCCTTTCAACGTGGCTGTATCAGCCATCGATTGCCTCCAAACATTCTTGTACCACGACGCGAGTCGCCGCAGGTTGGGCCAGCCGCCGGGCAGCTTGCGCCATGGATATCAAACGCTGACGATCCGCCAGCAAGTCGCCCAGCGTGGCCGCCAGGGCCTCGGGGCTCAGTTCGGTCTGCGGCATCAAGATGGCCGCCTGATTTTCCGCCAGATAGCGGGCGTTCGCGGTCTGGTGGTCATCCACCGCATGGGGATAAGGAATCAGCACCGCACCCAGTCCAGCGCAGCAGAGCTCCGCCAGCGTCAAGGCGCCTGCGCGACACACCACCAGGTCCGCCTGCTCGTATACCGCCTTCATGTCATCAATGAATGGCCGCACGTCACCAGACACACCCGCCGTTTCATACGCCCGCAGCGTCTTCTCATACAATCCCTGGCCAGCCTGATGGATCACCTCAGGACGCTCAGCCTCGGGCAGCAGCGCCAGTGCCTGCGGCACCGTCTCGTTGATGGCGGCAGCACCACGGCTGCCACCCAAGACCAGCAACCGCACGCGTCCCTGGCGCCGGGCCATCCGTACAGCCGGCTCTTCCAACGCGGCGATGTCCTCGCGCACAGGGTTACCGGTGCAATGGGCCGCCACACCGCCCCCGAAGGAACCCGGAAATGCCTCCAGCACGACGCTGGCGAACTTCGCCAGGATACGGTTCGTGTAGCCGGCAATTGCATTCTGCTCGTGGATCACCAGGGGGCGACGCAATAACCAGGCCGCGAAGCCGCCAGGTCCCGTGGCGAAGCCGCCCATACCCAACACACAATCCGGCTGCACTTTACTCACCACCGCCAACGCCTGGGCAATCGCAAGGCTCAGCTTGAATGGCGCGCCCAACAGGGCCAGCTTGCCCTTGCCACGCAGGCCTTCCACCGAGATCAGCGACATGGGCAACCCGGCGCGACCGACCAGCTCACGCTCCATGCCACGTTCCGAACCCAGCCAATGCACATTGAAGCCCTGCGCCTGCAAGGCCCGCGCGCACGCCAGCGCCGGAAACACATGGCCGCCAGTACCACCGGCCATGACCAAAAAGGTTTTCGGACGGGCGCCGCTCATGACCGCGCCTCCTGCGCTTGTGCGAGGTTCGTTTCCAGATCGATTCGCAACAACAGCGCCAGGATCACGCAGCTCATGATCAGGCTGCTTCCGCCGTAACTGATAAAGGGCAGCGTCAGGCCTTTGGTTGGCAGCAAACCAGTGTTCACACCCAGGTTGATAACCGTCTGACAGCCCACCAGTAGCGCCAGGCCATAGGCGAAATAGGCACCGAACAACTTGCCCTGCTGCTCCGCCCGACGGGCCACCAACAGGGCGCGGGCGACAAACAGGGCAAACAGGCCGATCACCGTCAGG
This sequence comes from Pseudomonadota bacterium, assembly GCA_023430625.1. Lineage (GTDB taxonomy): Bacteria > Pseudomonadota > Gammaproteobacteria > Pseudomonadales > Oleiphilaceae > JAEZAA01. The sequence goes on along the minus strand of JAEZAA010000083.1, from coordinate 18,608 downwards.
GTTCCCAGCAGGCCGAACTCCTCACCGATGATGGCGAACAGGAAATCGGTGTGGGCTTCCGGCAGGTAAAACAGTTTCTGAATGCTGTTGCCCAGGCCTACCCCGGTCCACTCGCCCCGACCAAATGCAATCAACGCCTGGGTCAACTGATAACCGGTGTTGAACTGGTCGGCCCAGGGATCCGTATAGGCGGTCAGACGCTTCAAGCGGTAAGGCTGGGACACGGCCAGCAGCGCCACCGATGCCAAACAGGCAAAAATCAGCACCAGGAAGTGACGAACCCGTACGCCGCTCAAGAAGATCACGCCGACCACCGCCGCCAGGGTCACCACCACGGCACCGAAATCCGGCTCCATCAGCAGCAGGAAAGAGGCCACCATCACCACCGCAATGGGCTTCACGAACCCCCACCAGGAGGTGCGCACCTCATCCAGACGCCGCACCAGATAGCCGGCCACGTAGGCCACCAGCAGAACCTTGGCCACTTCCGAAGGCTGAATGTTGATGGGGCCGGCACCGATCCAGCGGGTACTGCCGTTTACGGTGCGCCCGATGCCCGGCACCAGCACCACGAGGAGCGCCAGCAGCGACAGCGCCAGCAACAGCCAGCCATTGCGTTCCCACCAGGAGATCGGCACGTTGAACACGGCAAAGGCCGCGATCAGCGCCAGGACCAGATACAGGCCATGGCGCAGCACGAAATAGAACGGGTTGTCGTTCCAGGAATCGGCAACCTGCATCGAAGACGACGCAATCATGATGAAGCCGATGGTCAGCAGGGCCGTCGCGGTACCCAGCAGCCACAGGTCCACCTTCAGCCGCAGGGGCTGCTTCATATCCAGGCGCAATTGCTCGGCGATGCTGCTCATAAGGCCCTCACCGCTTGTGCAAACTGGTGTCCACGGTCTTCATAGTTGCGAAACATATCCAGGCTGGCACAGGCCGGCGATAGCAAGACCAGATCTCCCGGCTGCGCCAGTGCCGCCGCCCGGCGCACCGCGTCTATCATGGATGCGGCGTCTTCCAGGGTCACGGCCCCTGCCAGGGTCTCACGAAGCAACGGCGCATCACGCCCTATCAACATCACCGCCCGGGCCCAGCGTTGAAGTGGCTCGCGCAGCGGTGAAAAATCGGCGCCCTTGCCATCGCCACCAGCGATCAGCACAAGACGGCCAGCACCGGTTTCGCCCAAGCCGCGAATGGCGGCCAAGGTCGCTCCCACATTGGTGCCCTTGGAATCGTCGATATAGCGCACGCCCTCTTTGTCAGCGACCCACTGGCAACGGTGGGGCAAGCCCGCAAAGCGGTGCAGGGTCGCCAGCATGGATTCCAGGGGCAGGTCCGCCGCCTGGCCCAGCGCCAGGGCGGCGAGCGCATTGCTGTAGTTGTGGCGACCGGCGATTTTCAACTCGCGCACGGGCATCAAAGGCTTGAACCCCAGCGCCAGATGCAGCTCGCCATCACGTTCCAGCAGACCAAAATCCTGCATATAGGCTGGACTTTTGGTGGCAAACGCGATGACCCGCATGCCTTCGCGCACCAAGGGGACGCTCAGTGCCTCATCCTTGTTCACGATGGCGTAGGTGCAGTTCTGAAAGATCCGGTGCTTGGCCAGGTAATAGGCATGCAAGCTGGGGTAACGATCCATGTGGTCTTCGCTGACGTTGAGCACGGTTGCGGCCAGTGCGCCGAGCTCCGACGTTGTTTCCAACTGGAAGCTGGACAACTCCAGCACGTAGAGTTCAACCTCATCGGCCAGCAAATCCAGTGCCGGCGTGCCCAGGTTGCCGCCTACCGCGACGCGACGCCCGGCATCGCGGGCCATATCGGCCACCAGCGTGGTCACGGTGCTCTTCCCGTTGGAGCCGGTAATGGCAACGATCGGCGCCCGCGCATACTGGTGAAACAAGTCGATATCGCCGCGAATGGCCACGCCGGCGGCTCGCGCCTGCTCGATGGCGGGCGATGCAATGCTGAGGCCCGGACTCACGATCAACTGGTCGGCCTGTGCCAGGAAATCACCATCGAGTGCGCCCAGACGCACGTCGATCGCCGGAAACTCCGCGGTGAGTTCCGTCAGGCCAGGCGGGTTGTCGCGGGTATCGACCACGGCAAACGGAACGCCCTGGCGCGCCAAAAAGCGCGCGCAGGACAGCCCGGTCTTCCCGAGCCCGACCACGATGGTCAGTTTGTCCGTTGCGATCATTGCCATACCCGCAGATCCCGTTAACGAATCTTCAATGTCGCCAGTCCAATCAGGACCAGCACAACCGTCATCACCCAGAAGCGCACGATCACCCGTGGCTCCGGCCAGCCTTTCAGCTCAAAGTGGTGGTGCAGCGGCGCCATGCGGAAAATGCGGCGACCGGTCAGCTTGTAGGAGCCCACCTGCAAAATCACCGACACGGTTTCCATCACGAACACGCCGCCCATCACGAACAAAACGATCTCCTGGCGCACCACCACGGCGACGATACCGAGCGCGGCGCCCAGCGCCAGAGCGCCCACGTCGCCCATGAACACTTGCGCGGGATAGGTGTTGAACCAGAGAAAACCGAGCCCGGCCCCCACGATGGAGCCGAGGAAAATGACCAGCTCGCCGCTGCCCTGGACATAGGGAATATGCAGGTATTGGGCGAAGTTGAAGTTGCCGGACGCATAGGCAAAGATCGCCAGGGCACCGGCGACCATCACGGTCGGCATGATGGCCAGACCATCCAGGCCATCGGTCAGATTGACCGCGTTGCTGCTGCCCACGATGACCAGGTAGGACAGCAGAATGAAGCCAATGCCCAGGTCGATGACGATGTCCTTGAACACCGGCACGATGAATCCTGTTTCCGCAGGCGTCTGCGCCGTCCAGTAGAGAACGCAGGCGGCCAGCAGGCCGAACAGGGTTTGCCAGAAGTATTTCCAGCGCGCCGGCAGACCGCGCGAATTCTTCTCGATCACTTTGCGGTAATCATCGACCCAGCCGATGGCGCCGAAGGCCAGCGTGGTGATCAGCACGATCCACACATAGCGGTTGTCCAGGTCTCCCCACAACAGGGTACTGACCGCGATCGCCACCAGAATCAGGGCGCCGCCCATGGTCGGCGTGCCCGCCTTGCTCAGGTGGCTTTGCGGGCCATCACTGCGTACCGACTGGCCGATCTGATAGAAGCTCAGCTTGCGTATCATTGCCGGTCCCAATACCAGGGAAATAACCAAAGCCGTAAGGACACCCAAAATGCCTCGCAACGTCAGGTACTGGAAGACAGACAGCACCTTGACGTACTGGGACAACCACTCAAACAGCCAAACTAGCATTTAACGTCATCTCTTACGGCGACCAGGGACTCCACCACACGCTCCATACGGGCACTGCGGGAACCTTTGACTAAAAACACCGTGTCGGGCTGACACAGCGTCTGAATGTGTTCGATCAAATCCGCCTGCAACTCGAACGCCTCGGCATTCAGCCCGAAGCCTTCCGCTGTTGCGCGGGCGAAACGTCCGCACGCCAGCAGCCGTTCAATGCCCAGACTCTTGGCAAACCGGCCCACGTCCGAATGCAACTGAGGAGCGTCGGTGCCCAACTCCGCCATGTCACCCAGCAGGGCAACCCGCAACCCCTGCTGTGCCGCGAGGACCCGCAGGGCGGCCTTGACCGACGCGGGGTTGGCATTATAGGTGTCATCCAGCAGCAAGCCACCGGCGCGGGTCCGTTCCCGGTTGAGCCGGCCCTTGGCGGGCTTGGCGCTGGCCAGCCCTGCCGCGATCTGTGCCAGATCCAGGCCTAGCGCGGAGGCCATGGCCGCCGCAGTCAAGGCATTGGTGACGTTGTGCTGGCCACTGAAAGCCATGCTGACCGGCACCTGACCGGCCGGCGTCACCAGCTCAAACTCAATGGTGCCGTCCTGATCCCGGATGTTGCGGGCATAAAAATCCGCTGACTCGCCGCCAAAGCTCAGTGTGTGGCGACCGTCAATGATGTCCTGCCACTGGGCAAACGCCGGATCGTCCTGATTGATGACGGCTGTGCTCTGCTCGGACAATCCGGCATAAATCTCGCCTTTGGCGCGACGCACTCCTTCGATGCCACCGAAGCCTTCCAGGTGCGCCCCACCGGCATTGGTGATGGCAGCCACATCGGGCTGCGCCAGCGCGACCGTATAGGCGATTTCACCCACCGCGCTGGCCCCCAGCTCAATCACCGCAAACTGCTGGTTTTCGGTAAGCTCCAGCAGTGTCAGGGGAACACCGATGTCATTGTTCAGGTTGCCCCGGGTCGCCAGCACATCGCCGGCCTGACGCAACACCGCCGCCAGCATTTCCTTGACGGTGGTTTTGCCACTGCTGCCGGTCACGGCGGCAACCCGTCCGCCGAACCGCGCCCGGTTGAGCGCACCCAGACGGCCCAGCCCCCAGCGCGTGTCCGCTACCCAGATCAGGGGCACAGCGGCCTGCACGGGACGCGCCACCATGGCCGCAACCGCGCCCTTGGCGATTGCCTCGGCAACAAATTCATGGCCATCAAAACGCTCACCCTGCAGTGCCACATACAAGGCGCCTGGCTGCAGTGTGCGGGTATCGGTGCTGACCGAGGTAAAGGCCACATCCTGACCTTCAACATCGGCGCCTATCTGTGCAGCTATCGCCTGCAAGTGCCATTGGCCAATCATGCTCTCACCTCTTGCACCTGACGCTGCTCCAGGTACTGACTGGCCACCGCCACATCACTAAATGGAACTCGTACGCCCTGAATTTCCTGATAGGGCTCATGTCCCTTGCCCGCGATCAGCACGATGTCCGCAGCATCCGCCTGGCCGATGGCCCAGGCAATGGCGCTCTCACGGTCGTGCAGCACCTTGACCGCCGCCCCTGACGGAACGCCGGCAAGGATGTCCTGAACGATCTGCTCGGGAGATTCTGTTCGGGGATTATCGTTGGTGATCACCAGTTGCGCGCCATGACGCGCACCGATGGCAGCCATGAGGGGACGCTTGCCGCGGTCGCGATCGCCACCGCATCCAAACACACACCAGATCCGGCCCGGCTGATGCAGCGCCGTGGCACGCAACGCCTGGTCCAGCGCATCCGGCGTGTGCGCATAATCCACAATCACCACAGGCCCGGTGGTTCGCGGCAGTTTCTGCATGCGACCCAAAACCGGCTGCAGATTTTCCGCGCAATTCAGCACCACTTCAAGTGGATGACCAAGACTTAATAGAACGCCTGCCGCCGCGAGCACATTGCTCAGGTTGAAGTCACCCATGAGCCCGCAACGCAGGGTGCCCTGCTGATCGCCGTACTGGATCTCCGCCTCGATCCCCTGGCGGTCATAACGCACCCGGGTCACGGTCAGGTCCGCGTCGGAATCGGACACAGCAAAGCTAAGGCGTGCAACAGTGGGCGACAGTTTGGCGAGCAATTCCCGGCCGAAGGCGTCATCGCGGTTGATGACGGCAAAGCCCAGTTCGCCCCGCTCAAACAGGCGCTGTTTTGCGGCTGCGTAGGCGGCCATGTCGCCGTGGTAATCCAGGTGGTCCCGACTCAAATTGGTGAAAACCGCCCCTTGAAAGCGCAGACCAGCGACACGTTGCTGATCCAGGGCGTGGGACGACACTTCCATGGCCACCGCACGGGCACCTTCGGCCTCCATGCTGGCCAGTTCAGCGTGCAGGCGCAGACAATCGGGCGTGGTGTGGCTGGCTTCCCGCAAATGGGGCACCAAGCCGTAACCGAGCGTCCCGATCAGCCCACAAGGCTGTCCGATTTCCGCCAGCATCTGCGCGATATAGTGAGTAGTGGATGACTTGCCATTGGTGCCGGTCACACCGATCAAGGGGATACGGACGCTGGTATCGCCAAAAAAGCGCTGTGCCATCTGCCCCATCGCGGCGCGCAGGTCCTGCAAAACAACCTGGACCACTCCGTCCGCAACCTCCAGGTTGGGCTGGGCACCCTCACGCACGACGGCGCGGGCTCCCCGCGCAATGGCCTCGACCACAAACTGTCCGCCATCCCGGTTTAAACCCGACAGCGCAATAAACACAGAGCCAGGCACAACGTCCCGGCTATCGGCTGTCAAATGGGAGACCTGGACGTCCAGGGCTGGCGGAACATCCACCAGACCTTGCAGGAGTTGGGACAATAGGCGTGGCTCAGGCTTCATGACTAGCCTCTCCCCTGTCCCGTGGATTCGACCACTGCATCCGAAGCCCGGCCGGCGGTTGCCGTGGGCGCGGGTGGCACATTGAGCAGGCGCATGGCGCCCGCCATTACCCGACCAAATACCGGCGCCGCTACTTCACCACCGTAATAGGCACCACTCTGGGGACGGTCGATGATCACCACCATGACCACCTTGGGATCATCGGCCGGTGCCATACCCGCGAAGATGGACAGGTACTGATCGCTTTCATAGCCATTGGCGCCAATGGTATGCACGGTGCCGGTCTTGCCGGCAACCCGGAAAAAAGGCACGGCGGCCCGGGTACCCGTTCCGCCTTTTTCGACCACGGTGGTGAGCATGGTACGGACCTGCGCCGCAACCTCCGGCGCCATGACCGGCACAGCAGGTTCCGGGTGCCCGCCCTTCAGCAGGGAGACCGGCTTGCGCTTGCCATCATTGGCAAACACTGAATAAGCGCGGGCCAGCTGCAGCGGGGTCACGGACAAGCCATAGCCATAGGACAAGGTCGCCACCCGAATCGGCGCCCACTTACGATCATAGGGAAGCGAGCCGATCCCTTCCCCGGGAAACTCGATCCCACTGGCCTGGCCGAAGCCAAACCGGCTATACATCTCATAAAGAACTTCACCTGTCAGCGCCAAGCCGATCCGCGAGGTGCCGATGTTGCTGGACTTGGTAATGATGCCGGTGAGGTCCAGGTCGCCGTAATTGTGATGATCACGGATTGTGCGACCATTCAACCGCATCCAGCCGGGGCTGGTATCAATGACGGTGGAGGGCGTGAACTTGCCGGACTCAAGTGCGGCGGCCATGGTAATGATCTTGACGGTGGAACCCGGCTCGAACAGATCGGTCACGGCCCGGTTGCGCAGCGCCGCCGGTTGCAGGTTCGCCCGGTTGTTGGGGTTGTACGAAGGCTGGTTCACCATCGCCAGGACTTCGCCCGTCTTCGCGTCCAGCATTACCAGGTTGGCGGAAATTGCCTTATGGGCCTCGACCGCGGCTTTCAGCTCGCGGTATGCAAGATATTGCAGGCGCAAGTCGACGCTGAGTTGCAGGTTATTGCCGGGCTGTGCATCGGAGATCAGGTTCAAGTCCTTGACGATGTATCCACGCCGGTCCTTGAGAACAGTCTTCTTACCATCGATACCGTTCATCCACTGATCGTAAATCAGTTCCAGCCCTTCCTGGCCCTTCTCGTCGATGTTGGTGAATCCCACCAGATGCGCCGCCACTTCGCCCGCGGGATAGTAGCGTCTGTATTCCTGACGAGTATAAATGCCTGGCAGGCCAAGTGCCGTCACGGCCCGCGCCTGCGCAGGCGGCATCTGCCGACGAAGATAGATGAATTCCCGGTGTTGACTGCGCGAGAACTGCTGTTTCAAGTCCGCCAGCGGCATTTCCAACGCCTGCGCCAAAGCGGCCAGTTTCGGATCGTCCAGCTTCACTTCCTGGGGATTGGCCCAAATGGTTTCCACCGGCGTACTCACCGCCAACGGCTCACCGTGACGGTCGAGAATCATACCGCGATGGGCCGTGATGGTTTCGGTGCGAATGGTGCGCAGGTCGCCCTGGGTGCGCAGGAACTCCTTGTCGAACACCTGCAGATCAATCACCCGCCACAGCAGGGCCACCACGCCACACAGCATGAGAGCGCATACCAGATAGAAGCGCCAACTGGCGAATCCCTCCGCCAGCCCAGCCTGGGTGAGGGTTGTTGCCCCTCTGTTCGGGATCGGCTTGGCCACGCTGTTGCTCTCTACTTATATAAAGGAAGAAGGAGTTGGTTTACTTGATGATCACAACGTCCTGTGGATCGGGCACCTTGAGCGCCAGATCCGAGGCAGCCAGCGTTTCCACACGGCTCAGTGCCCCCCAGGCACTTTGCTCCAGCAGCAACTGGGACCACTCGACCTGATAGTAATCGCGCTGCTTCTGCAGGGCTTTCAGGTCAATGAACAGTGAACGGTTGAGATGATTGGCGTACACCACCGTCAAGGCGCTGCTCACCAGTACAGCAAGCAGGGCAACGGTGATGCAGGTTTGGCGACTGAACGTCGCCGCGGAAATGGCCTGCAACTGCTGCAACCAGCGCTGAAGGCTCTCTTTGGGCTGCGCTTGCGGATGCGCCCGCAACTCGGCAACGGGACGGCTACGCTTATCAATCAGGGGCAATCGGACATAAGCTGTCATGCTATTTTCTCCATGACTCTCATTACTGCGCTACGAGATCTAGGGTTGTTGTTAACTTCTGCTTCAGTCGCCTTTGTGGCCTTGTCCACCAACCGGAAGCGCCGGGGGATATCCTTGGCCATAATTGGCAGCTTGGCTGGCAGCGGATCGCCCTTCACCTGGTCCCGCATGAATCGCTTAACGATACGATCTTCCAGGGAATGAAAGCTGATCACCACCAGCCGGCCGCCTACCGCTAAAAGCTCCGCAGCCTGCTCCAGCGCCCGGGTTACCTCGTCCAGTTCGCCGTTTATATAGATGCGAATGGCCTGAAATGCCCGGGTTGCCGGATTCTTGCCCACTTCCCAGCGAGGGTTTGCCTCACTGACGATCCGTGCCAGTTGTGCCGTGCGCTCGATGCGCTCCACCTGACGCGCCTTGACGATGGCAGCCGCCATGCGTCGGGCGAACTTTTCTTCTCCGTATTCCTTCAGTACCCAGGCGATTTCATCTTCCTTGGCTCGCATCAGCCATTGGGACGCGCTTTCACCCTGGGTCGGATTCATTCGCATATCCAGCGGACCGTCCCGCAGGAAGCTGAATCCTCGTTCGGCATCGTCGAGCTGCGGCGAGGACACGCCCAGATCCAGAAGTATGCCGTCGAGCTTGGTCCAGCCCTGCGCCTGAGCGTAGGTTGCCAGCCCGGAAAACTCGCCGTGACAGATGCTGAATCTGGAATCCTCGACTGCCAGCTGCTGCCCCGTCGCCACCGCCTGAGGGTCGCGATCAACCCCCAGAAGGCGTCCGTCGGCATTCAGGCGGCGCAGGATTTCACGACTATGGCCGCCGCGCCCGAAGGTACCGTCGAGGTAACATCCGTCTGCCCGCGTGACCAAGGCATCGACCGCCTCATCCAGCATCACGGTCTGATGCGAGAATTCATCCACAATCACTGTCCATCCCCCGAGCCTTACAACCAGCTGTTACAGCGAAAGTTTCATAATCTGCTCGGGAATCTCGCCACTAATGGGCGCTTCATCGAGATATTGATCCATTCGCGCATTCCATCTCTCTTCGGCCCAGAGCTCGAACTTCTTGCCCTGTCCCAACAGGATGACCTTCTTGTCGAGCTGCGCGTAATCCCGCAGCGGCTGAGGGAGTAGCGCCCTGCCACTGCCGTCGATCTCCAGTTCCGTCGCATAGCCCATCAGCATGCGCTGAATGCGGCGCGCGGTCGGATCGTATGAAGGCAAGGCGTCCAACTGGCGCTCGATGATTTCCCACTCAGGCTGAGGGTAGATCAGCAAACACCGCTCCTGGGTGTCCACGGTTGCAATCAACTGGCCGTCGCACAGCGACGTAATGCGATCGCGGTAGCGCGTTGGCAACGCGAACCGCCCTTTCGCATCCAGATTGATGGCATTGACCCCTCGAAACACCTAGCGCCTCACCTTTTGTCAGCGGCCGGACTGCAGTCAGGCCGGGGCACTTATGCCACCAACCTCCCAGGTTCACCACCCAATCACCACAAAATTCCACTTTCAGCCACTTTATTCCACTCCCAGACACTATAGAAACACCTCAGGCACATTGCAAGGCGGCCCTGTCTCAGCTATGCAACAAGAATCCTAATGCGGAACAATAGGTTAGGAACCACTTCGCAGGAGAAGGCGACAAAGTGTCGGAAGAATCACTTGCTAAACAGATGGATACGGCAGAAATGCTCGAAAAATTCTCAAGATTAAGAATATTTCGCTATAAGAAGAAGAAAAAAGAAGACTAACAAGCTATTAAAATAAGGGGAGCGGACTCGCCAGGGAGAGGCCCTGCGGCACAAAAGTGGGCAAATTTCCCACCCTGCTGCCACCTGAAATGGGCAACTTTTCCACCCTGCCCCATTCGTTTCAGTAAAAGGGAGAAAAAAGTTGCGCCATGTATTGAGCAGGACGAATGCCTTGCCACTTTTCGCCACTGGCGACTGAGGCAGCTTTTATCCCGCACCGGCCCCGGCTACCACCTCCCTAGAAGCCATCGCGAGGATGTGCCGGTATCTGGGAATAGCCCTGAATGGCATCAGAAAAAAGATCGAGAGTTCGCCGGTAAGCCGGGTTCTGTCGTGGACAGTCATTCCTCTAGGACTTGCGTCACCACAAGCCTCAAGCAACCTACCCGAATCCAGCGCGGGCCACGCCATTGGATTCCTATTTGGTCTTGCTCCGAGCGGGGTTTACCATCGCCGTGCCTGTTACCAGCCACGCGGTGCGCTCTTACCGCACCGTTTCACCCTTACCGGCATCTTGCGATGCTTAGGCGGTCTACTCTCTGTTGCACTTTCCGTAGGCTCGCGCCCCCCAGGTGTTACCTGGCACTCTGCCCTATGGAGCCCGGACTTTCCTCTCCCCGAACACCGGTGGCGAACCACCAATGCCCGAGCAGCGACTGCCTGGCAAACTCTCGACGGGCAAGAGTACTCCCTTCCTCCCAGCGCCTCAAGCTCAATGGCAATAAATCCTTCAAACAGGAAGCGGATGCCGGCGCATGCAACGCCCCCCCCCCCTTGCACGTCACTCCGTATCTGGCGCATCGCGCAGTTCAAGTGCGCGCTTATACAATTCGTTTTTCTTCAGCCCGGTTAACTGTGCCGCCATGGCCGCAGCCTGCTTAAGCGGCAACTCCTCGCTCAGCACCCTCAGCAGGTGATCGACACTGAGCGTAATCTGCTCCGGGCGCGGCTGTGCCACCGCGCCTGCAACCAGCAGGACAAACTCTCCACGCTGCTGATTCGGATCCGCCTCCATCCAGGCCATAAGACCCGCCAGACTGTCACCGTGGATCGTTTCGAAGTTTTTCGTCAGCTCCCGCGCCACCACCGCCTGGCGCTCCGGACCGAACGCCTCTGCCATGGCCGCCAGGGTTTCCAGCACCCGGTGCGGCGCCTCATAAAACACCTGGGTACGTGACTCCTCGGCGAGCAGCTTGAGGCGCTCAAGTCGCGCATTGGCTTTGGCCGGCAAAAAGCCCTCGAACAAGAACCGATCCGTCGGCAAGCCGGCGGCCGATAGCGCGGCAATCAGCGCACACGCGCCCGGCACCGGGACGATCGGAAATCCCTGCTCCCGTACTTCGCGCACCAGCACGAAGCCTGGATCGGAAATCAAGGGAGTGCCCGCGTCGGAAATCAGGGCAATGTTCTCGCCGCGTGCCAGACGCTCCACCAATGCCTTCGAGCGTTCACGCTCGTTGTGCTCGTGCAGGGCCTGCATCGGCGTCGCCACGTTGAGGTGCTGCATCAGCCGACCGCTGTGGCGGGTATCTTCCGCGGCAATCACATTTACCTGCCGCAGGACATCGATCGCGCGCGCGCTGATGTCCCCCAGATTACCCAAGGGTGTGGCTACTACGTACAGGGTTCCCTTTCTCGTCACGAGACGGCGTCCTCACTTAATTTATCTGTTAAACTAGGCCGGCCCCTATTCTTGCCACTGCCATTCCAGAGCACAAGCCAAAGCCAATGTTTATGTCTTACATGAAACCCATAGCGCTGCTTCTTGGCCTGATCATTCTCGCCGGCTGCGGCACCACCCCCGAACAACGCCGCAGTGCCGCCGAACCCGTGCCGGTGACACGCACCGTCACCGCGCTGCTTGCCCAGGCACAGCAGGCCCAAGAGCCCGAGCGTTCCGCCTTGCTGGTCAGCGCTGCGGATCAGTTTTTGCAGCAAAACAAGGCTGCCGATGCGCTTCTGGCCTTGCAAAAAGCCAATCGTGGCGCACTGTCCCAGGCGCAACAGGAGCAATTCATTCTGCTTGGCGCCCAGGCCAGCCTGGACCTTGGCCAGGGAGAGCAAGCCTTACGCTTTCTGCAGGACGCCAAAGCGCCACTATTTCTAACTGCTAACCTGGAAACCCAGCAGCGACTGAGCGACCTACGCGCCAGTGCCTATCTCACCAAGGGCGATGCCTTGCTCAGTGCCATGGAACGGGTTTTTGCGGCCGGACTCTATACCGGGGACGCCTACTGGCACAACCATGAGCAGATCTGGACCACGCTGTCTCAAGTTCCCTCGCAAGAACTTCAGGTCACATTGAGCGAAACCCCGGAGGCTGATCTGAGAGGCTGGATTGATCTGGCGCTACGCATGCGCCGCCAGCCTGCTAGCCTCGACGATCAGCTGCAGACTCTACGGGAATGGCAGCAAAGCAACATTGGGCATCCGGCCGCCCGCCGCCTGCCGGAAGAACTGCAACTGCTGAATACAATACGCCAGCAACGCCCGCAACAGATTGCCCTCACCCTGCCCCTGAGCGGCCCCCTTGCCGCAGCCGGCAATGCCATTCGGGATGGATTTCTCGCGGCCTATTACGCCGACTCCCACCGCACCGAGCAAGGCGTCGAGATCCAGATCTTCGATACGAGCCGGTACCCAAGTTACCTGGACCTCTACCAGACCCTGTCGGGCATGCCATTCGATCTGGTCGTAGGCCCATTGGACAAAAATGCGGTGGCACAACTGGAGCAACTGGAACAGCTGGCTACACCGGTGCTGGCCCTGAACTACACCGACACCACCACCGCTATTGGCAAGCCACTGTACCAATTTGGCCTCGCCATTGAAGATGAAATTGCCCAGACAGTGGAGCACGCCTGGAGCAGTGGCTATCGGCGCGCCGTAATCATCGTACCGGAGTCCTCGGCCGGCCAACGCGCCCAACAGGCCTTTGCCAATGCCTGGCAACTGCGTGGCGGCAGTGTCCTGGACAACCTGTACCTGCATCCAGAGGAAGATTTTTCCGCCGCGATCCGAGACCTGCTTGCCATTCGGGAAAGCGAACAGCGGAGCCGGGAAATTGCAGAGGTCATTGGCGAGCCAGTGAAATCCGAACCGCGCCGTAGAGGCGACATCGATGTCATCTTTCTCGCCACTCCGGCAATCGTTGCCCGCCAGATTAAGCCTCTTCTGGCCTTTCACTACGGCGGGGATATCCCGGTCTATGGAACGTCCCAGATCTTCGGAGGCCAGGTTAATGTGGAACGGGATCAGGACCTGAACGGAATCCGCTTCCTGGATCTGCCCTGGGTTTTACGCAAAGACCTTGCGCTGAAGCAGCAAACCCAGGACGCCTGGCCCGCACAACTGCCGGATCGTTTATACGCCCTTGGCGTTGATGCCTATCGTCTTGCGCCGCGCCTGGATTTCATGCGCCAGTTCGAGCACAGCACACTGCAAGGCATGACCGGCGACCTGAGCCTTGGCAGCGACCAGAAAATACGCCGCCAGCTGGACTGGGCGCAATTCAAAGGCGGCCGGCCACGGGCTCTCGACAACCCGGTCGGATCTGCGCAATGATTCGTCTGTTGCGACGAACGCCCGCTCAATGTGCGGGCGACGCTGCGGAACAAGCCGCGCTCCACTTTCTGGAACAACAAGGCCTGACCCTGGTCCAACGAAACTTCCGCTGCAAGCTCGGCGAGATTGACCTGATCATGCAGGAAGGATCTACACTGGTGTTTGTCGAAGTACGCTTCCGCCAGCACAGCCAATTTGGCGACGGCGCCGCCAGCGTCACCTGGCGCAAGCAACAACGACTCATCCGCGCCGCCCAGTATTATCTTCAACGCAGCAGGCAAACCGAGCGCCCCTGCCGATTTGACGTTCTGTCCGCCACCGGCACACAGAGCACAACGCACCAATCCAGCATCCAGTTCGACTGGATCAAGAATGCCATCGATTCTTTTTAACGACAGCTTTATACGGTAGCTTTATGGACCCCATTGAACGCATCGAAAACCTCTTCCACGACAGCATCGACACCAAGGTCAAAGCCAGCGAAGTGCTACCGCATAGTATCGTTGCGGCGGGCCAGGTCATGGTGAATGCGCTGCTCAACGACGGCAAGATTCTGACCTGCGGTAACGGCGGTTCCGCCGGCGACGCCCAGCATTTTTCATCAGAGCTACTAAACCGTTTCGAGCGCGAGCGCCCAAGCCTGCCTGCCATCGCCCTGACCACCGACAGCTCTACCGTCACCTCGATCGCCAACGACTACAGCTATAACGAGATTTTCTCGAAGCAGATCCGCGCCCTGGGCACCGATCGCGACGTACTTCTCGCCATCTCCACCAGCGGCAATTCCGCCAATGTGATCCAGGCCATCCAGGCGGCCCATGATCGCGGCATGGCGGTGGTCGCCCTGACCGGCCGCGATGGAGGAAACATGGCCTCACTGCTGCAACCTGAAGATGTTGAAATCCGTGTTCCGGCTCAATCCACGGCACGAATCCAGGAAGTTCACCTGCTCACGATTCACTGCCTGTGCGACTTTATTGACCGGCAATTGTTTGGTGCAGACAGCTAAGATCGGTACAGACAGGAAAGATTGGTACAGACAGCTACAGCTCTCCGTCCCATAAAAAATGCCGCGATTTTCGCGGCATTTTTGTTTCATCGAAGCACTGCTTACTTGACGATCTTCAGACTCGGCTTGCGCGCCTTGGAGGGTGCACCGGCGTCGGGCTTTGCAGGCTTTCCGGTCACCTCTTTCGGGCCCGGACCTGGGCCAGGTCCGGGGTCTGGCGCTCCCGGATCTGCACCAAACACCATGCCTTGCCCATTTTCCTTCGCATAAATCGCCATGACCGCCACAATCGGGACATAGACATGCATGGGCACCCCACCGAAGCGGGCGTTGAACTCGACCGCCTCATTGCTGATCAACAAACTCTTGACCGCCCGCGGACTGATATTGAGAACGATCTGGCCATTGCTGACGAAATCACGCGGTACTTGCACGTCGCTGATCGAGGCATCCACCACCATGTAAGGGGTCAGCTGATTATCCAGAATCCATTCGTTTAGAGCTCGAAGCAAATAGGGTCTACTGGGTGTCATCGTACCTCCACTCCGGGCGCTCAATCGTGTTCACGCCGCGCCAAAAGCACATCATCAATGGGTTGTCTCAAGCCGTTCACCTACAAAAAAGGGATGCCTAAACATCCCTTTCCGCTGACTGCACTGACCGAATTTGCACCGGTGCCTACAGACGCATCTCCTGCTCCTGCTCCGACAGGCTTGCCTTGAAGGAGTCGCGTGAGAAAATCCGGTCCATGTACTTCAGGATCGGCTTTACCTGCTTCTCCGGCAGCTCAATGCCCATCAAGGGCAAACGCCAGAGCAGCGGCGCCAAGCAGCAGTCAACAATGGTAAATTCGTCATTGAGAAAGAATGGCTTCTCGGCAAAGATCGGCGTTGCCGCGACCAGGCTTTCCCGCAACTCCTTCCGGGCGCGCTCAGCAGCGGCCGCATCCTTACCATCCAGAATGGTATCGGCCAACGAACACCAGTCTTTCTGGATCCGGTAAATCATCAGACGGCTCTGCGCGCGCGCAACGGGATACACCGGCAGCAGCGGCGGGTGCGGAAAGCGCTCGTCCAGATACTCCATCATCACATTGGGTTCGTACAAGACCAGCTCGCGATCCACGAGCGTCGGCAAATCGTTGTAAGGATTCAAATCAGCCAGTTCTTCCGGTTTGTTATCCGGATCGATATCGATGATATCGACGGCAACCCCTTTTTCCGCCAATACAATCCGGACCCTGTGACTGTAATGACTCTTGCCATCCGACAAGAAAGTCATGGAAGACCGCTTAGTCACCACGCCCATAGTTTTTCCTCACTCAAGGCTAATATTCGCTTAATCCAAAACGGTAAAGGCCTTCGCCGCACAGATCATGCCGTCGAAGGCCCTGAAAAAGAACGGCGAATTATACACCAGATCCCTAGTGCACGTCCTTCCAATACTCCCGGTTCAACAGATAGGCAAACACGAACAGGATCACGAGAAAGATCAGCACGAAGGGTGCAATCCGTTCCGCCTGCAGCCTGGAGGGCTCGCCCACGTAAGCCAGGAAGTTAACCAGGTCGCGGATTGCGCGGTCATATTCCGCCGGCTCCATGGATCCGGTGGATACGTAGGATTCGCATCCAGAAGCCTTCATCACTTGGCCGGTCAGCGGATCAATCTCCATGTCTCCGAAGGTCGGCTTCTCTGCACACAGGCCCTGCAACTCTGCCAGGACATGGGGCATGCCCACATCAGGGAACACGGCATTGTTGACACCGAGAGGACGCTTGTCATCACGGTAGAACGCACGCAGATAGGTGTACAGCCAATCGGTGCCACGCAGACGCGCTACCAGGCTCAGATCGGGCGGCGCCGTACCAAACCAGACTTTGGCTTCGGTCTGCGGCATCGCGTTCACCATCAGTTCACCGATCTTGGCATCGGAAAAGATCAGGTGTTCCTCATACAGCGCATGGGGAATGCCCAGATCGTCAGCAACCCGCTCATAGCGCGAGTAACCGAGTGCGTGGCATCCCATGCAGTAGTTTGTATAGAGCTGCAAACCACGCTGCATGGAGGGCTGGTCGTGAATATCGACCTCCATATGATCCAGCGCCACTCCGCCCCCGCCGGCCGCCCAAGCGGACAACGGCAACATCACCAAAACGAGACGAATCAGAAACTGTTTCATTAGCCGGTCACCCTTTCTGGAACTGGTTTGGTCTTATCGATCTTGCTATACCAAGGCATCAAGATGAAAAACGCAAAGTACAGGACAGTGCACAGCGGTGCCAGCCAGAAAGGTTGGTCGGTTGCCGGTAGCGCACCGCACACACCCAGGATGACAAAGCTCACCACGAAAATCGCCAGCATCAACTTGGTGATCCACCCCTTGTAGCGAATGGACTTCACCGGACTACGGTCCAGCCAGGGCAGAACAAACAGAATCGCAATGGCCGCACCCATGACCACAACCCCCCAGAACTTGGCGGGCAGCCCAAGGAACGGAACCGTTACCGCGCGCAACATCGCGTAGAACGGCGTGAAGTACCAGACAGGCGCAATGTGCTCAGGTGTTTTCAGCGGGTTGGCCGGTTCAAAATTCGGCTTCTCCAGGAAGTATCCACCCATTTCCGGGAAGTAGAACACCACGACACAGAAAACGAAGAGGAAGACAACCAGTGCCACAATGTCGTGCACCGTGTAGTACGGATGGAACGGAATACCATCACGGGGAATGCCGTGCTCATCTTTATTCTTCTTGATGTCGACGCCATCAGGGTTGTTCGAGCCGACTTCATGCAGCGCAAGGATGTGAAGGACCACCAAACCCAGCAGCACGATCGGCAGCGCGATCACGTGGAGCGCGAAGAAGCGGTTCAATGTAATCCCTGAAATCAGGTAATCACCCCGAATCCACTGGGCCAGATCTTCACCGATCACAGGAATTGCCCCGAACAGGGATACGATAACCTGCGCCCCCCAGTAGGACATCTGCCCCCAAGGCAGCAAATATCCCAGGAAGGCTTCCGCCATCAGGACCAGGTAGATCGTCATACCAAAAATCCACACCAGTTCCCGCGGCTTCTGATAAGAGCCGTACATCAGACCACGGAACATATGGAGGTACACCACCACGAAGAAGGCGGAGGCGCCGGTGGAATGCAGATAGCGCAAGAGCCAGCCGTACTCGACATCACGCATGATGTACTCGACCGACGCGAAAGCACCAGCGGCGGATGGGTTATAGCTCATGGTGAGCCAGATCCCGGTCACGATCTGGTTGATCAGCACAACCAGAGACAACGAGCCGAACATATACCAGAAGTTGAAATTCTTCGGCGCGTAGTATTTGCTTAGATGGTTTTCGTAAGCATCGATGATCGGCAGGCGCTCATCGATCCACTGAATGATCCGGTTCATCAGGCAGCCTCCTCGTCGACACCAATGATGACATTGTTATCATCAATATAACTATGGGGCGGAATCCGCAGGTTTGTTGGAGCAGGCACGCCTTTAAAGACTCGGCCAGCAAGATCAAACTTACTGCCGTGACAGGGACAAAAGAAGCCGCCCAGCCAGTTGGCACCCAGGTCAGCCGGCGCCACATCGGGACGATATTGTGGCGAGCAGCCCAAGTGAGTACAGATACCGACCACGACTAGGAATTCGGGACGAATTGCGCGCACCGGATTTTTAGCGTAGTCAGGCTGTTGCAGCTCTTCAGACTGGGGATCCTGAACCTGGCCATCCAACTGCTTGATATGCTCGAGCATCTCGGGCGTGCGGCGAATGATCCAGACAGGTTGCCCCCGCCACTCGACCGTCATCTGCTGACCTGGCTCGAGCTTGCTAATGTTTGCGCGTACGGGCGCACCGGCGGATCTCGCTTTGGCACTGGGATTCCAGGACGC
>JAEZAA010000060.1 GCA_023430625.1 Pseudomonadota bacterium | reverse complement strand
TCTCGCGACGGATCTGCTCACGGGCATAGGCATAGGAGATGCCCTCGGAACGCAGGGCGTCCTGAAACTGGTCCAGGGTCATTTTGCTGTCCTGGGCGATCCGCGCCATGGTTTCATTGAGTTGATTGTCGCTGATCCGCAGCCCCGCCTGTTCCGCCCGCTGCAACTGGATGTTTTCCATGATCAACTGGTCCAGCACCCGCTTGCGCAAGAGGTCCAGTGGCGGCATCGGCACATTCTGCTGACGCATGCGGCCCACCACCTGTGCCAGGCGGTCATCCAGTTCCGACTGCAGCACGATGTCGTTATCCACCACCGCGACCACCCGGTCCAGGGGCTGGACCTCCGCCTGAGCCGGCACCGCAAGGGCCAGGATGCAAACCGCCAGCAGCAGTCCGGCCATCCGGCGGACCGAAGCCTGCAGGGCGCCTTTGAAGCATGTAGGTGCGGTGTGAGCCGCGGACAAAGAATCAAAAACCATGGTTTCTCTTCACTGGGTCAATGAATGCATCTGGATCGATGCGCGGGTTGCCCGCATCGCGTTCACTTTGGCAGGCCAACTTGCTCCGGCCATACAACGATCAAAACTCTTTCTCTGGCAGTTACCTCGGTGACGAGTTCTTTCCTGAAGCTGAAGCCGTCAGGGAGCCATCCGCATCATCGGCCGTTCCCGACTCAGCAAGTACTGCTCACGCGCCTGATACCCCACCAGGGCCTCACCCAAGGCCGACTCCAGGTCGTTCCCTAGCCCCGTCAGCCCCCTGAGGAAGAAACGCAGGTAAATCCCGCGATCGACTTCGCTGGGGGCGTCGATGTCGTTCGTGTCGAGATGGCTCTCCGCCACCAGTTGCACACGCCAGCAACAACTGCTGTATTCGAGCCCGGCCAGGGTGCCGATGGTGCGATGGTGCGGCAGGCTGTACATCCAGCGCCCGATCAGGCTCAGGCGCTCGTTCACCGGGAACAAGGCCGACACATCGATCTGCTCCAGATACTCATCCGGCGCGATTTCGCCATCACGATAGCCGGACAGGTAGCGGTGACTGATACTGAAGATGTAGTCATATTCCCGGCTGACGTAATTCAGGCTGACCGCGCCCTGCTCCGTCTTTTGCTTGCGCGGGTCCCACAAACCTTCGACTTTGACCGCCAGATTGCTCAAAGGTGCCACCATGGCCTCGCCAGCCAGTACCGATTCGCTCCGGGCCTGGCGCGCCTGTCCCGGCACCACCACCCGGCGGTCGGCGAAATAATAGATCTGGCCCAGGCTGAAGCGGGCACGTTCAATCCCCACCTCCAGATCGTTAAAGCGTGAGGTGATACCTAAACTCAGGCGGTTGTTGTCGCCCACCCGGTCGCCTCCCACGAAGCGGTCTTCCCGAAACAGCTGGCTGTAGCTGAAGGTGCTGACCGTGGTATCGAAATCAGGAATCTCGCTTTGATCCCGGAAGGGCGAGTACACATAGAACAGGCGCGGCTCCAGGGTTTGCTGCAGGGAGGTCTCGAACAGCTCCACATTGCGCTCCAGGAAGATCCCCGCGTCCGCGGTCACGAAGGGCACCGTGCGGTCCAGGTTGCGATCTTCACCCGGCAACCGGTCCTCTAGCCAGTAGCTGCTGTAGTCGAGGCGCACCGCCGGCACGAAGTAGCCCCAGACCTGTTGCAGTGGCAGGGCGATCCGGGGGCTGGCCCGCCAGCGGCTGCCATGGTACTGCTGGGACGGGTCCAGGTCCTCGTTGTCACGCCAGAAATAGCTGTATTCGCTGAACAGCTCGTATTCCAGATTATCGGTGAGCCACAGCCCCTCAAACGTCAGCGCCGGCAGCTGCATGAAGGGGCGATCCGCTTCGGCGATCACCGGGTCGATGGTCTGGAATCCCTGCACCAGGGATTGCACGGCCCAGTTTTCCGAGGCGTAGGTCAGGCTCCAGAAACGGTCGAGGTAGGTGGCGGAATCGATCCGCAAGCCGCGATTGAGGTCGGACAGGTAATCGTCGTCGCTGACCGCATTAAAGTCGATCTCGGAGAACCAGCGATCGTTGATGGTGATCTCGTTTTCGAAGTCGAGTCCCCAGCGCTGGCCGTCGGCGCCGGGATTTTCCTTCACGAATTCCGAGTCCTGGCCAATGAAGCCGACCCGCGCCTCGGTTTTACTCCATTCGTTCAGGTACCGGCCTTCCACCTCGGAATGCAGGCCCCGGCCATGGATGTAACTGGGGATGAAGGTGGCATCGTAGTTCGGGGCCAGGTTGAAGTAGTAAGGCGCGCTCAGGAAAATGCCGCGCCCGGTGTCGGAGGTTCCGAACGAGGGATAGAGAAAGCCGCTCTTGCGCCGGTCATCGATGGGGAAGTTGATGTAGGGCACGTAGAGAACCGGGATATCCTCGATGCGCAGCACGGCGTGGTAGGCTTCGCCCACACCCTCGGCGCGGTCCAGCACGATACGCTCGGCGCGCAGGGACCAGTCTTCTTCGTGGGGGGCACAGGTCGTATAGATGCCGTCGCGGATGACCAGCTCATTGGCCGAGGGGCGGGAGATCAGCTCCGCCGTGCCGCGCAGCTCCAGGTCATGCACCAGGTAGCTGGCGTCCTGCAATTCAAAGTAGCCGGACTCCACCGAGTATTGCGCCTGGGAACCGGCGACCAGCAGACTGGGCCCCCGCACCAGCACGCCGCCTTCCACCCGGGCCTGCTGTAGCTGTTCGTCATACGTGGCCTGCTCGCCGGACAGGAGGTAATTTCCCTGCTGCACCTCGACCTCGCCTTCAAACCGCGCCTGACCGTCAACGTCGTAGCTCGAACGGCCGGCACTCAGGTAGATCGGCAGGGCCTGCCCGGACTCCGACCCCACATCCAGATCGGCGCGGGGCAGTTGACCGTCACGGCCATAGGCGGGCTGAACGTAGGCCCCTTCGCAGTAACCCGGAAGCCGAGCCAGCGCTTCGGGACTGAGGGCTGAGCGGGGTTGCCAGTCGAGACTGGCGGCGGATTGGCTTGGCGCGCCGGGCGCCGGCTCGGCCAGGGCACTGCCAGCCAGCACGCCGGTCCAGGCAATCGCCACCCGCGCCGCGTTCAAGGCTCCGCTCCGGCCCCTGCCCTGTCTCATACCTGCGCTTCCCGGTATCCCACTCTGCCCCCTGG
>JAEZAA010000257.1 GCA_023430625.1 Pseudomonadota bacterium | reverse complement strand
CCCAGGGGGCCGATCAGGCCGCTGGCCTCGGCGATGGGTATAAAGCGATCCGGCCCCACCGTCTTGGGGCCGCCGCCGATCAATCGCAGCAACGCCTCCACCCCGACCACCCGCTCGGTTCGCATGTCGATCACCGGCTGGTAGTACAGCGCCAGGCCGTCACCCTGCAACGCGCGCTTGAGCCGGGCCTCGATGGAGGACGCCGCGCTCACCCGGCTGTCCAGGTCCGACGAGTAAATCTGGTAATGTCCACGGCCCGCCTGCTTGGAGTGGTACATGGCCAGATCCGCCGCATGAATCAAGGCATCCACGTTACTGCCATGCTGCGGGTAATAACTGATGCCAATCGACGCGGAAATGGACAGCTCCAGATCGTCAATATCGAAGGGGCGCGACAGCGCATCCAGCACATGCTGCGCCACCGTGCCCGCCGAATAGCCCTCCCCCACATGGTGCAACACAATGATGAACTCGTCTCCGCCGAGACGACCCACCAGATCTTCATCGCGCACGCAGTCATTGATCCGTTGCGCCACGTCCTTGAGCAGATGATCCCCCACATCATGGCCATACAAATCATTGATCGGCTTGAACCGGTCCAGGTCGATAAACAAAAACGCGCCGCGGGCATGGTTGCGGCGGGCAGCCGCCAGCAGGTGCCCCGCGTATTCGAAAATCAGGGCGCGGTTGGGCAGCCCGGTCAAGGTGTCGTGCTGGGCGGCCTCCCGCACCCGTTGCTCGGCCTGCTTGGTTTCGGTCACATCCAGTTGGGTGCCAATCAGCTTGCGATCGCCCGCCGCAGCGTTGCTGACGACAATGGCATTGGCCTCCATCCAGCGGTAGCGCCCCTGCCGGTCGCGCAGGCGGTACTGGAACCGGTAGTCTTTCCCGGGACGCTCAAGAAAACGCTCCATGGCCGCCAGCACCGGCTCCCGATCCTCCGGATGGAGGCGGTTGATCCATTCCTCCCTACGCGGCGCCAGCTCCTCTTCGCCGTAGCCCAGCTGAGCCTTCCATTGTGGCGAGTAATAACAGTGTTCGGTTTCAACCGTCCATTCCCAGAAACCAAGTTTGGCGATGGAAACCGCCAATTGAAGCCGCCCCTCCGCCTCATGTCGCGCCTGCTCCGTACGCTTGCTCTCCGTGATATCACGCGAGCTAAGCACGCCCAGAATCTGCTTGCCGCTCTCGTCCAGGATGGGTGCGCCACTGAAGCTGAAATACCAGGTCCGGTCGATGTCGTGTCGATACCCCCGTAACTGGAGGTCGTCGATCAGCTCGCCCCGCAGTACCCGATTGGCGGGCCAGTCCTCATAGGCCACCGGCGTGCCGTCCGGTAGCCAGAAATCGTAAAACGAGCGGAAGTCACGGATGGGCCGTTTCATTTCTTCCATGTTGGCAAAGCCGCTGAAACGCCAGAGGGCTGCATTCAGCATGATGAGGTTGCCATCCATGTCGTACACGGAAATGCCTTCCCGGATCGACTGAAACACGGCCTCCAGCTGAGCCCGGCTGCGATCGGCGTCAGCGGCCATGGTGCTCAGTTGCTCCACCAGACGCTCCCGTTCCTGATCGGCCCGCTTGCGCTCAGTGATATCCGTGGCGACGAAGCCTACGCCGTACAGTTCATGAGTTTGCCGGTCGCGCACCGGAAAGCGAACCGTCAGATAGGTCCGCTCGCGCCCGTTCGGCTGCGGTACCGCCACCTCCGTGCGCACAGAAGCGTCCCCATGCGCCACCTCTGTGGCATCCGGCCACAAGGCTTCACCGGCCGCGGCGGGCAACACATCCTTCAGGTCTCTGCCGATTAGCGAGGCCGAGGATTGGTGGTTAATGGCCTGGTCCAGGGCCTCATTGGCAATTACCACTTGCCCCTGGCTGTCGGTCAGTGCGATCAGCACATCGCTGTTATCCAGGATCGCCTGCAGCTGCGAGCGCTCCCGCTGCAGGTCTTCCCGAATCTGCTTCTCCGCCGTCACATTGCGGAATATCGTGGTGCATTCGCCGGGCGCGGGGCTGTGAACAAAGATGGAAAGCCATTGCTGGCTCGGCGGAAAAAACACCTCATGGCTCAACTCGTCACCTCCCTGCGCGACCTTGGCGTAGTTCGCCAGAAAGTCGTAGTCGAAATCCTCGACGCCAGGAAATATCTCCGTGACTAACCGCCCTTCCGTTTCTTCCTTCTTGATCCCCACCATGCGCTCACAGGCCGCATTGATTGCCTCCACCCGCAGATCCACCGGCTCTCCCTGTTCGTTCATGACGACATGCAAGTGGGTAATGCCGTTGGTACTGGAGTTGAACAGGGCATTGTAACGACGCTGGCTCTCCCGCAGCGCCGCCTCCGTTCGCACCCGCTCGGTGATATCCCGCGCGAGGAAGGCAAACTTGCCGTCGTTCGGCGAGTAGCAATGGACTTCGTAATGGCGCGCCGTATAGGCATTGAAAATTTCAAAACTGGTGGGATTGCGGGTCTGCACGACCTGGCTGAACCGTTGCAGCCAGGCAGCTTCCTGGCTGGGATCCCACTCACGGGATGGGCGCCCTAGAACGGCCTGGGACAAGCCGGTTTCGTGTGCAAAGGCGGGATTGATCTTGAGCAGGCGAAAATCGACGGGCTGGCCTTGGGCATCCAGAATCAACTCGCCCAACCCGAAGGCTTCCGTCATGTTCGAGAACAGGGTCTCGTAGTCTGTCCGACACTGATGCAGAGCGGCAGTGGTTTCCTCAAGCTGCTGCCGGAGTGCCTTGAGCGCCTCGGTCTGATCCGCCGGCGCTGTGTCTTTGCTCATTGGCCATCACCTCTAGTCCATTAGAGTTTGCTACAGCCTCCTTGCATTATGTGCTTGCGATGCCCCAAAGAAAGGCTCCCCGCCCTAAGATGCGTCGCTCTAGGCGATTTTCTTTCCTGCCGCGGCGTTCTGTCGTGCCGCCGAGTCTTTTACCTCAAAGCCTTTCTCTGAAAAGCCTTTCTCTGAAAAGCCTTTCTCTGAAGCTCGGTGGCGCTGGGGAAACAAAAACCGCCCCAGTTCCCGGATAAATTTGCGCGGCTCGGTGTAGATCAGCGCATGGCCGCTGTTCTCAAAGCGGACCAAGCGAGCATCCGGCGCATGGTCGTGAATGAACAACTGCCCCTGATAGGGATACATTTCCGAGCGCATGCCAACCATAACGGTCGTGGGCACCGACAATTGCGCAATGCTGGGCCGCATGTCGTAATCCTGCTCCAGGTAAGCGCGCAGGCATTCCACATAGGCATGCCAGTTCTCCGTCGGCATCAGGGCGCTCACCAGCGGCTCGATCCGCGTGACCTGGCGCGCCAGATGTTTCTCGTACGGCCGATGCAGCGCGAATGCGAAGAACTCACCCAGCAGGCGCCAGAACTCCCGCCGCAGCGGCGCCGGCAGGGAGCGAAACGGCTGATCCCGGTCGTATGCCGCCACTTGCTCCAGCAGGCGATAGAACTCGGCGACCTGCGCCTCATGTTGCTCACCGAACAGGCCATAGGACCAGTCCGCCCGATTGCGGCACTGGGGCGACTGGTCAATATGGAGATAGCGGCTGACGCGCTGAAAACCCGTCAGGCGATGGTATTGAAGCGAGGTGTAGGCGCCCATGGAAATCCCACCCAGCATGACCTTGGACAGCCCCAGATGATCCAGGACGTCATCCAGGTCTTCGGCATAATTGGTGAGGATACAGGGCTGGTTGTAGCGCACCGCATGGGAGCGGCCAAATCCGCGAAGGTCCGGCAGAATGAACTGACATCGATGCAGATACGGCCAGATCAGCGGCAGCCAGTGGGCGGAGTTACCCCCAAACCCATGGAGCAGAACACAAGGCGCTCCCCGGCCGATGATCCGCACGTGAAGGTGGGCGCCATCGCGCATCCGCAGGTAAGGCATTCAGCAGTTCCTATCCGTTGTGGGTCATAGAAACCAGTATAGGCTCCATCTTGAACCCGCAACCGCCGAATGCCTGTCTGGGTAACGTCTGCGCGTTAATTTTCCTGGACGTAGATGCTCAGGAATACCCCATCGGTTGATAGAGCACCTGGATGAGTTGGTAATGCAGAACATTGCCGTCGCCAATGGGCCAGGCAATGCGATCGCCGGCGGATAAGCCGAGCAGCGCAGCCCCAGCCGGACTCAGCACCGACAACTTACCCGGCGTGCCATCCATCTCATGGGGATAAACCAGCTTCGCCAAGCTGGTACGCCCCGTGTCTTCGTTCTGGAACTGCACCAGCGAATGCATGGTGGCAACGTTTGGAGGTATGGCCCAGGGCCGCAACAAGGTTGCCCGCTCCAGCTCTTCAAACAGGCTCCTGGAGACGCCCCAGCAGTCATTCACCCTATCCGCCATTTCAAACAGACGACGGCAGTCATCGATTGAAACGAAAATTTCGGGCTTCACAGTCACGTCCCTTCTCCGATCTCACAGAATCAACGGGTTCGCGATAGCCTGCCCCTTCATCAGGGGCCCTTGGCCTGAATCAATATCCGGGGCCAGCCCCTATGCTTGGCTGGCCATTTCCTGGTGAACCACGTCGATGATACGCACGTGCAGCTTCTTGTTGCCGGGCAGCGGCCATTCGATCCGATCGCCCACGGACAATCCCAGCAGTGCGGCACCCGCCGGCGCCAGCACGGAAATCTTGCCGGGCGTGCCGTCGATCTCGTGCGGGTAAACCAGTTCCATCTCGTGTTCCTGGCCGGTGTCTTCATTGGCGAAGCGCACGATGGAATTCATGGTAACCACAGTTTTCGGCATGGCTTCAGGCGCAACAATGGCTGCCCGGTCCAGTTCGTCGAAGAGCTCGGGAACCACGGTAGGTTGATCGTAGACTCGCTCCAGCAGTGCGCAGAGACGGTCAAAATCTCGGGTTGAAATCGTAATAGCAGGTAATTGAGACATTCGCCTTCTCCAATGATCGATGGCTGAAATGATCGGAACTAAAGGTTATGAGCGTTACAGCTGAGATCCGCCGGACCCGTAAAAAGAACTGCTCGGATCCGGCGCTAGAAATGGAAGACGGCAAAACGCGCAAGAACCCCCTGGGCCAGGGTTCCTGTAGAGAGGATGCGAATGGTGGGACAAAAAAGCTTGTTCAACGACATGCCCAAATTGAATGATCTGCAGTCATCCTAACACCTCTGGGGGAATTTGCCAGCCTTGCGGCACTGGCCCCCGATAACGGCACCGGCCATGCCGACACCCAAGCGCCGGGTTTACTTTCTGCAATGCCCTCCTATGATAGAGACCCCGGCCGCCGCGGCGCATGCTCCGCAGTCGGCCTGCCACCCACATTGAGAGTGCAGCTACCTCGCGCTGGAATTCCCTCATGAAGCGGCCCCGTATCTCAGCATTTACCTGGCTGATTCTGCTCACCGTCTTGCTGGCGTCAGTCTGGCCGGCCCGGGGTGCATTCGCCGAAGCGCTGTCCCATGCGGCAACCTTGGGCGTCGCTCTGCTGTTTTTCGTGCATGGCGCAGCCCTGCCACGGGAGGCGGTAATTGCCGGGCTGACCCAATGGCGCCTGCATCTGTTCATCTTCGCCATCACCTTCCTGCTGTTTCCCCTGTGCGTGGTGCCCTTGGCTCGCCTGGGAGCATCCTGGCTGCCGGAGCATCTACTGCTGGGATTCCTCTATCTGGCGGTTCTACCATCGGCGGTGTCCTCCTCCATTGCCTATACGGCAGTGGCCAAGGGCAACGTACCGGCGGCCATCTGCAGCGCGGCGGGCTCCAATCTACTGGGCATGGTGCTCACGCCACTGCTGTTGAGCCTGGTGCTCGACCGCTCGGACGCGCAGGCCTTCGTCCTCGACGGCGCCATCCGGGATATCCTCGTGGAGATGCTGCTGCCATTTGTGGCGGGTCAGTTGCTGCGACCCGTTCTGCTGCCGATTCTGACCCGTTATCCGACCCTGAGCGAGCGGGTCGATCAAAGCGTCCTGCTGCTCATTATCTATGTGGCCTTCGCGCAATCGGTCGTCAGCGGCCTTTGGGCGCAGGTGCCATTCTCCATCCTGATGCTCGCCGCCCTGCTGTGCCTCGTCCTGCTTGCGAGCATTCTGGCATTAACGGCGATCCTGGCCCGCCGTCTCGGCTTTAACCGGGCCGACGAGATCGCGGCGGTTTTCTGCGGCTCCAAGAAAAGCCTGGCATCCGGCCTGCCCATGGCCAAGGTGCTGTTTGCGGGCCATCCAGGCTTTGGCCTGATCGTGCTCCCCATCATGCTGTACAACCAGATTCAGATCATGGTGGGTGCGCTGCTGGCGGAACGGTACGCACAAAAGCCGCGCTGACAGGGCTGTTAGCCGGCGCTTCACGATGAACTCAGCACCCATTCAGGCCAGCGCCGCAGCGGATATTTGGTCATCATTTGCCTCTTGCAAAAAGTAGAATGATCGTTCATTCTACTGCCTTCGTCACTTCCCCAGATTCATATCCCCGCATATCCCATGAAGAGGTCTGTCATGTCGTCATCCACGCCGCTGTTCCGTACAGCATTTACTGGACTGGTGCTGAGCACCCTGTTGTTATCCGGTTGCGGAACAGGCGAGCAGGCCGCTCCCCAGGCTGCCGCCGCACAGATGCCGGCACCCGAAGTGTCCGTGGTCACCCTCAAGGCCGAGGACATCACCCTGACCCGCGAACTGCCCGGTCGCATCAATGCCTCGCTGGTTGCGGAGGTTCGCCCCCAGGTGAGCGGCATCGTCAAGGAGCGGCTGTTTACCGAAGGTGGCTATGTTAAAGCGGGACAGCCCCTCTATCAGTTGGAAGACGCCACCTACCAGGCCGAGCTGCAACGGGCCGAGGCCTCGCTGGCACGCGCCAAGGCAACGCTTGAAAGCGCGGAGATCACCGCCAAGCGGATGGCGGAACTGGTGAAGATTGACGCCGTCAGCCACCAGGACAACGACGACGCCCAGGCGGCCTTACTGCAAGCCCGCGCCGAAGTGAAAGTGGCCGAGGCGGCTCTTGCCAGCGCCAAGGTTACCCTTGGCTACAGCCGCATCACCGCGCCCATCAGCGGCTACATCGGCAAATCGGCGGTCACCGCCGGTGCGCTGGTGACGCTCAACCAGAGCCAGCCCCTGGCGACGATCCAGAAACTGGACCCCATCTACATCGACCTGACCCAGTCCAGCAGTGAATTGCTGCAGATGCGCAAGGCCATGGCCGCGGGCACCCTGACCCGTCAGGAAGAGGTTCCGGTCACCCTGCTGCTGGAAGATGGCTCGCACTATGCCCAGGAAGGCTCCCTGGCCTTCACCGAGATGACGGTTGATCCCACCACCGGCAGCTATGCGCTGCGGGTGGAAGTGCCGAATCCGGAATCCCTGTTGATGCCCGGCATGTATGCCCGCGCCATCCTCGCCATTGGCTCCCGCTCGCAGGCGTTGCTGGTTCCCCAGCAGGGCATTGCGCGCGACCCCAAGGGCAACACCAGCGCCATGGTGATCGGTGCCGATGGCACAGTTGAGGCGCGTCCGGTTCGGGTCAGCCGCACCATCGGCGATCGCTGGCTGGTGGAAGAGGGCCTGAACGTGGGCGATCAGGTGATCGTCGCTGGCCTGCAGAAAATCAAGCCCGGTATTCCAGTACGGACGGTGGAAGTCTCTCCAGAAGTAGCGAAGGACGCTGGCACCAGCGTCACCAGCGGACAGTAACAGGGGATCCCTATGGCACGTTTCTTTATCGATCGACCCATTTTTGCCTGGGTGATCGCCATCATCATCATGCTGGCCGGCGGCCTGGCGATCAGCCAGCTGGCGGTTGAGCGCTACCCCACCATTGCACCGCCCACGGTTTCGATTTCATCGACGTACCCCGGCGCCTCCGCCAAGGTAGTGGAAGATTCGGTGACCCAGATCATCGAGCAGAACATGAAGGGGCTCGATGGCCTGATCTACATGTCCGCGACCAGCGAAAGCAATGGTCGCTCGTCTATTACCCTGACGTTCGAGAATGGTACCGATCCGGACACGGCCCAGGTGCAGGTCCAGAACAAGCTGCAGCTGGCCATGCCGCTGCTGCCCCAGGAAGTACAGCGCCAGGGCATTAACGTCAGCAAGGCCCGCAGTGGCTTCTTGATGGTGGCGGGCTTCGTCTCCACCGACGGTCGCATGAGCCGCGCCGATATCTCCGACTATGTGTCCGCCAACCTGGTGGATCCGCTGAGCCGGGTTCCCGGCGTCGGTAGCATTCAGGTGTTTGGCTCCCAATACGCCATGCGGATCTGGCTGGACCCGAACAAGCTCGACACTTATCGCCTGACGCCGGCCGATGTCACCACGGCCATCCAGGCTCAGAACCAACAGGTTACCCTGGGCCAGCTGGGCGGCACGCCCGCCATCGATGGTCAGCAGATCAATGCCACCATCACGGCGCAAAGCCGTCTGCAAACCCCGGAACAGTTCCGCAACATCGTGGTGCGTAGCAACCCGGACGGCTCGGTCCTCCGGCTGGGCGATATCGCCCGGGTTGAGCTGGGCGCGGAAAACTACGACTACATCACCCGCTACAATGGCCAGCCGGCCAGCGGCATGGCCATTTCCCTTGCCACCGGCGCCAATGCGCTTGACACCGCCACCGCGGTGGAAGCGCGTCTGGCGGAGCTCAAGCCCTTCTTCCCGGAAGGCCTGGACGTGGTCATTCCTTTCGACACGACCCCGTTCGTCAAGGTGTCCATCGAAGGCGTGATTCATACCCTGATTGAAGCCGTCGTACTGGTGTTTCTGGTGATGTTCCTGTTCCTTCAGAACTTCCGGGCCACCCTGATTCCGACCCTGGCGGTTCCCGTGGTTTTGCTGGGTACCTTTGGTATCCTGGCCGCCGCCGGCCTCTCCATCAACATGCTGACCATGTTCGCCATGGTGCTGGCAATTGGTCTGCTGGTGGACGATGCCATCGTGGTGGTGGAAAACGTCGAACGTATCATGAGCGAGGAAGGCCTCTCACCCCTGGAAGCCACGCGCAAATCCATGGACCAGATCACCGGCGCCCTGGTGGGCATCGGTCTGGTGCTGTCGGCGGTGTTCGTGCCGATGGCTTTCATGAGCGGCTCCACCGGCATTATCTATCGCCAGTTCTCGATCACCATTGTCGCCGCCATGGGACTCTCGGTGCTGGTGGCGATTGTCCTGACGCCCGCCCTCTGCGCAACCATTCTCAAGCCGCTCAAGAAAGGTGAGCATCACGGCCAGAAAGGCTTCTTCGGCTGGTTCAACCGCAATTTCGACCGTGGCAGCCGCCGCTACCAGAATGGCGTGCGCAGCATGCTGCATCGTAGCGGCCGCTTCATGGCTATCTTCGGCATCCTCGTCGTCGCCATGATCCTGATGTTCATGCGGGTGCCAGGCTCGTTCCTGCCCGAGGAAGACCAGGGTGTTCTGTTCTCCATGGTGAAAGCGCCGGTGGGCGCGACCCAGGAGCGCACCATGGAATCCATCATGAAACTGGAACAGTATTTCCTGGAGGAAGAAAAGGACTCCGTTGAATCCGTGTTCAGCGTCCAGGGTTTCAGCTTTGCCGGACGTGGCCAGAACAACGGCGTCGCCTTCATCAAACTGCGGGACTGGAGCGAGCGCGAATCCGCCGACATGAGCGCCAGCGCCATTGCCGGTCGCGCCATGGGCGCACTGAGCCAGGTCAAGGATGCGGTTATCTTCGCCTTCTCGCCCCCGGCCATGCCGGAACTGGGCACCGCGTCCGGCTTCGCCTTTTACCTCAAGGACAACGCCAACCTGGGCAACGCGGCCCTCACCCAAGCCCGCAATCAATTCCTGGGTGCGGCCGCGCAAAGCCCGCTGCTGGCCAACGTGCGTCCCAATGGTCAGGAAGACACGCCTCAATTCCAGGTCGACGTGGATCTGGAGAAGGCCGCAGCCCTCGGGGTGTCCATCAGCCAGGTCAATGCGACCCTGTCCGCGGCCTGGGGTGGTCAGTACATCGATGACTTCATCGACCGGGGCCGTGTGAAGCGGGTCTATCTCCAGGCTGACGCGCCGTTCCGCATGGTGCCCGAGGACTTCAACCTGTGGTCGGTACGCAACCAGAGCGGCGACATGGTACCCGTCTCGGCCTTTGCCACCTCCCGCTGGGAATACGGCTCGCCCCGTCTGGAACGCTATAACGGCGTGCCCTCCATGGAGCTCAACGGTGAAGGCGCCCCCGGCGTCAGCTCGGGCGATGCCATGGCCGAGGTTGAACGACTGGTGGCGGAATTGCCTGCCGGCATCGGCATGGAGTGGACCGCGCTCTCCTATCAGGAGAAACGAGCTGGCTCGCAAACGCCAATGCTTTATACCCTGTCGCTGCTGATCGTGTTCCTCTGTCTCGCGGCACTGTATGAAAGCTGGTCGGTTCCGACCGCCGTCCTGCTGGTGGCGCCCCTGGGGATTCTGGGAACCATCCTGGCGGCCTCCATGCGCGGTATGGAACGGGATATCTATTTCCAGGTCGCCATGCTCACGACGGTGGGTCTGACCAGTAAGAACGCAATCCTGATCGTGGAGTTCGCCAAGGAAAACCTGGAACAAGGCATGGAGCTGATCACCGCTACCATGACCGCCGTGCGCGACCGCCTGCGCCCGATCCTGATGACCTCCCTGGCGTTCGGTCTCGGTGTGCTGCCCTTGGCCCTGGCCTCAGGCGCGGGTTCAGGTGCGCAGCAGGCCATCGGTACCGGCGTATTGGGCGGCATGATCCTCGGCACCTTCCTTGGTCTGTTCTTCATTCCCTTGTTCTTTGTGGTGGTGCAGCGTCTGTTCGTCCGTCGCAAGCCCGCCCCAGCAGTAGCCGAGCCGGCTCCGGGAGCTCTGTCCCATGACTAATTCTGCGACCATCCATACCAAGACACATTCAGCCAAGGGATGGCCGAAGATAAGCGCGCTGGCCCTGGCGGTTGCCCTCTTCAACGCGGGCTGCGCCTCCCTGGAGCCGGCGCTACCGAAGGCCGATCCCGGCATCCAGGGCGCCTGGCCAAAGGTCCAGGCCGATGAAGCGAACGCGGACGGCACTACCACCGTATCAGCTGCGGATGTGGGCTGGCGCGATTTCCTCGTCGACCAGAAGCTGGAAGAAGTGGTTGCGCGCGCCCTGGCGAACAACCGCGATCTACGGGTCGCTCTGCTGAACGTGGAACGCGCTCGTGCGCTCTATCGGATCCAATACTCCGCACGACTTCCCTCCGTTGGCGCCAACGCGGCCATGATTCGGGGCGGCGGTGACCGCAATCCCAATGCCGGCGAAAGCTATAGCGCCGAACTAGGGCTTGCTGCTTTCGAACTGGATCTATTCGGGCGGGTACGCAACCTGAGCGATGCCGCGCTGGAGCAATTTCTGGCCCAGGAGGAGGCGAGCAGAGGAGCACAGCTGAGCCTGGTGGCGGAAGTCATCAACGCCTATCTCACGCTGGCCGCGGACCAGGAACTGCTCCAGGTGGCGCAGGCCACACTGCAGACCTACGAGCGCTCCTACCAGTTGAGCCAGAAGCGTCATGAACTGGGTGCGCTCTCGGCGCTGGATCTGAGCCGATCACGCACGGAAGTGGAATCGGCCCGGGCCGACACCGCGCGCTTTCAAGGTTACGTCGCCCAAGACTTGAACGCGTTGAACCTCCTGGTCGGCGCGCCTGTCGATGTGGAGCTGTTACCAACTGGCTTCACCGGCCAAGTGACCGGCCTCCTGCCCTTGCCGGCCGGACTGCCCAGTGACGTGCTGCTACGCCGACCGGATGTCCTGCAGGCGGAACACCGACTGCGCGCGGCCAATGCCAATATTGGCGCCGCCCGCGCGGCCTTCTTTCCGTCTATCAGCCTGACCGGCAGCGTCGGCACCGTCAGTGACGAGCTATCGGGCTTATTTGGTTCAGGCTCCAAGGTCTGGTCCTTCATTCCCCAGATTCAGGTGCCGATCTTTCAAGGCGGTCGCCTGCGCGCCCAACTTGGCGTGTCCAACGCCGATCGGGACATCGCGCTGGCCCAGTATGAAAGGGCCATTCAGCAGGGATTCCGCGAGGTATCCGATGCCCTGGCCCTGACCGCGACGCTCGCCGCCCAGCATCAGGCGCAAGCAGCCGTGGTTGCAGCCGCCCAGCAAGCGGATGATCTGGCAGCGGCCCGCTATGAAGCCGGCCAGGACAGCTATCTGGTACGTCTGGACACCCAACGCACCCTTTATGCAGCCCAGCAAAGCCTGGTCGCCATCCGCCTCGCCGAGCAGGCCAATCGGGTGGCGCTCTACAGGGTATTGGGCGGAGGCTGGAAGGAGCAGACGGAATGAAAGGCAAGACGTCCTGCAGCACGAAAACCACCGAGCATGCCCAGGCCCAGCGCGAGCGGATTCTGAACGCCGCGCAAAAGTGCTTCGTCGAGCGCGGCTTTCATGCCGCGAGCATGGCCAACATCTCGGAAGAAGCCGAAATGAGCCCAGGGCTGATCTACCGCTACTTCGAGAACAAGAATGCGATCATCCTGGCCATCATTGCCCGACAACTGCAAGAGAAGCGCGCGGATATCGCAGCACTCAAATCGGAAAGCGAACTTTCCCAGCGGATCGAATATTTGTTTAAGCGGTGGTGCACGGGCGATCCCGAGGTCATGAGCGCCCCCTTGTTTCTGGAAATGACCGCAGAAGCCAGTCGCGACCCGCAGATCGCCGAGGCGTTACGAGATGCCGACGCACAGTCCCGAATGGAATTCGGGACCTGGTTGCGGCAACGCAAGCCAGATCGCAGCAACGCACTGGATGACGCAGAAGCACAATGGCGATCTCTGGGTCTGCAATGTTTTGTCGAAGGCCTAGCCATTCGCGCCATCCTTGAGCCGGACCTGGATCCAGCCATTCTGACCAACAGCCTCAACAAACTCCTGCCAATCCTTCTGGCCGAAGACTCCTGACAGAACGCCCGGCAACCCCGGGCAAGTTCAGGTAACGCCGCACACAGCGCTTGTCTCCCCCTACCCTCCGCCATAGTCAAGCTGGCGCATCTAGCCCCCCTTCACATTGATTCAGATCAGCCTAATAGCCAAAACACAGGTAAAGCACCGCTTTTTGCGTCAGCTTTATTTACACTTTTTCAAAACCGTCAACTTCTCTAACATTATGTGAACTGGATCACACTTTTTAAGCATCCAGTGCCTGCAGCCCATCCAAACGAATCTCTATATTTGGAATGAAGCTGCAGCGGATAGACATAAACAGATCGACACAAAAAAGAGGGATTTAGCATGAAAAAGCTGGGAAATGCGCTCGTTTTGGCTACTTCTGTAATGCTGGCAAATGGTGCTAATGCTGCACTGATCGGCCTGGAAACCGATGCCGACTCACAAGATTTCACCTTGGGTCAAAACCATGACTATGCCGACCTGCAGGGTCAAACCGGAACGATTGGTGGCACGGTCGTGGCTACAGAAGAAGGTCCGATCAAGCTGACCTTCGAATACCTGTTCAAAGAGGCCAGCTACACAAATACCTTCGTTGTAAATGGCGAAAAAGTCTTCGACACCAGCACTGACGCCTTCGGCAAAACCTATTCCACTATCTGGACAGGCGGCTCCGCAGCACTGGATTTCTACTTCACGCCAAACGGCTTCGATCCGGTGACCAACGCGGGCAACGACGGCTCTGCACCCGCTAACTTCTGGACACACTGGGATGCCACCACCGGCGCCATGATCATCAGCCTGGATGACAGCGGCAACAACAATGACGACGACTATGATGACCTGATCGTCAAAGTGACTGCTGAGCGCGTTGAAGTACCCGAACCCGCCACGCTGGCACTTCTCGGCCTGGGCCTGGCAGGTCTTGGCATGAGCCGCCGCAACAAGAAGTAAGTAAGACTATTCATCCCGGAGAGCCCCTCTCCGGGATGTCTCCCTCTCTCGTCTTTTCTCTTCTCTTTATTTCTCTTCTTTTTTCTTCTCTAACCTGAACTGCTTCTATCTACCGCACCGTCTTAAACTCGGATACAGACCACAGCCCATCCTAAAGCACCACTATGGCCTAAAACGCAGAGCAGATTGACCGCCGCACTGCATGTATCCTGTCTTTCCAAAGATTGAGGCGCTACCGGTGTAAGGGTAGATTCCCTCCGTTGCACGACCACCTGGAGTTCCTTTCCACAGTAAAGTCATTTCCAAGCACGTTAATGAGAGCTACTACGAATGCGTCGTCATGATTGTTAGACGGGGTTCTCAGGAAACAAATAAGCCCTCCGCATCGCTGCAAGAGGGCTCATATGGAAATCAGACGGATATGGAGGGACTTCGCCCTTAGGTAGAAATCGACTCTATTGAATGGGGGTCGCGGTCAGATTCGCCTTGATGTCGAAGTTCTGCATCTTCAGGCCATGCATTACAACCTGTGCGTCATTCACATTTGCATGCTTGAGCTGAATCTGATCGACAGACAGCTCCTTGAAGCGCACATTCCCCTTCACTGCAAACCCCAGCGGGCGGTCGGCCTTGTCTTCATCGGTCAGCTCGCCGACCGGCACCCAGCGGTAACTGCCGTCGGCATTCATGATTTTTTCCTGCCCGGCAGGGTCTGCCAGCCGGTTGTATCCATCACCCGTCTTGCGCATTACCTTGGTCTGATACACATCGACGTTCAGATCAGTCTGCAAGCCGTACGTGTTGCTGTCATTACCTACGCCGTCATTAGTGGTAATGTTGCTGAACGTTAGTTGCGTGCCGGTGCCATTGACCCCACCCACGCGATTGGTTTCCCACATAAAGCTGTTACTACGACCATTGGCAGCCGGGACCAGAATGTTTTTCAGTGCAATGGTAATACCCTGATCACCACGATCTTCCCACTCGCCGTCACAGACACCATTCACCAAGCCACCCACACAGACGGTGCCAGAACCGCCGGGGCTGATGGTCATGGAGGAGCCCTTCTGGTAGGAATCGATGACGAAGCGGCCAAAGCTACGGGTCTCATCTTTACTGCCGACCACCAGATTGCCGATATCCATGGTGCTCCAGCTTTCACCCTTGACCAGCACCAAGCCTTCTTCGGTTACATCCAGCGTCATATCCCGCAGGTGCACGTCATAATTCAGATCCGTCGCCCAAAGACCGCGCAGCTCATAATCCGCACCACCGTCCACATCCTCCGGACGCAGGGCAGCAATACCAGCTTTGCCGTTGGTCACGTAGACGTCGGCATTAATGGTGATACCCTCGCCTGCCGCTCCACCGGGCGCGAACGTGTAATGACCGTTCAGGGTAAAGTCATAGGCTGGGAAGAAGCCTAAGGCCTGGAGCAGTTCCGTGCCGCCTTGCAGCCCTGATTCGTCACCTGCAGGCCGCGCGTAATCACCCACTGACAGTCCCTTGATCCGGTAGCTGCCTTGAACATCCTGGAAGCCGATCCGCACGCCATCAAACGAATCCGCAGTCTCGCCCTCACGGGTAACATCGAGGGTCACCGTGCCCGAACCATACGAACTTAAATCTTGGATGTAGACGGATAAGGGACGTGCCGACGCCACACCAGGCACATACTCATCTTCGTAACGCAGTGTCGCGTCGACCAGACTCCATTCGGTGGCAATACTGATTCCGGTCTGAGTTTCATCTTCATGACCTTGGACCAGAAAGCGATTGCTGTAGAGACGATCCCCAACTTGCTGATCGGCGAACCGGAAATCGAAGTCCACGCGCCCGAAGCTGGCCGTTTCACGAATCCATGTGCCGGTGTTTGCGTCCAGGCGCAGTCGCGGCGCCCGAATTTCGTCAATCTGCAGGCGTCCAACCAGTTCGTCAAATCCCAACAACAGGCCCAGGCGGCCATTATCACCCTGAGCCACGTCCAGCGTCAGATTCGACAGATTGAAATTACCCGACATCCCAACCAGTCCAAGCTCATGCCCTTGGTCACTGCCGTCGCCCAAGCCGTCCCGGTAATAAAAGTTTCCGCTGTGGATGACGTGCTGCATATCCAGGTTAATCCCGGAACTTCCAACACGACCACCGCCGCTGATCTGCATGTTTGTCGTGGTATGGGAATCGCCCCGAATGCTGCCGTAGCTCGCCAGGTTTACGGAGGAGCCATCGCGGCTAATGCCACCGAACACGTTGTCGTTATTGCTGTAGCGGATCGCACCAATGCTGTAGGTGGTGCGGGCATCGCCAATACCCAGGTGAATAAAGGGCATGCCGTTGACGTCATCAGGATCCGCAGCCACGGACAGAATCATGTCGCGAATTTCCGCCGTCGCGTTCACGTCATCCAGAATCAACTCATTGCCGCCATCGCGGTACACCATACGGCCGTTGCTGAGCTGAGTGCTCAGGTTAAAGCGCAACCCCATGCCATCATAGGCTTCGGTGTAGAGTGTGCCGCGCTGGGAAAAATCGTAAATCACACTACCCAGACTGCGATTCGCATTGTCGGAAAAGGTGATTCCACCGATAACCAGCCGCGTCTCGCTCATGTCGAAATCGGTGACGATGCCGCCAGTGTCCGTGACATCGAGATGATACTCGTGGGTCGCCTGCCCTTCGGGATTCCCGATTGCCGAAATCGTGAGATCCCGCAGGGTCACGCCATTGCCGTCATCGAAATAGGAGATGGCTTCAATGCTCATATTAATAGCGGCTTCCAGCACAAGCCCGCTCTGCCCACTGACACCTGACAGCTCACCGTCACCCAGAGCGGTCAATTCCGCATACACAGGACCCGCAGCGCCAACTGACAATAAACAAATCCAACGTAGGGATTGCATAGGCGTGACTCCGTTTCCTGCTTATGGGTTGCCAGTGGGGAAAACCAGCAGGTTGCCCTGCATGGTCACATCCCCTTGCAACTGGAAGTCAAAGAAATTGGTTTGGCGAAACATCTCGCTGGGATCGCCGGGAACAGCCGGAGCGTAATCTGCGCTGGCGTAGTTGGCGGTTCCAAACGCAAATTTGACATCCCGCATCTTCACCGTGTCCGGCAACCCAATTTCCAACACGTCACCGTTAAACTTTTCGCCATCACCACCGAATCCGGATGTGATGGTACGCGACTGCAACGTTAAACCCTGAAAGGAGAAAGAGCCGCGAATGTCGTCCAGCACAAACCAACCACCATCCTCACGCGGCTTCATGGTTACGCGCCCACCACATTTGGTTCCATCCGCCTGGCAGGTCCACAGCGGACCACCATTTTCGTTGATGGAAATATCGCCTGACAGGTAAATGCCAGCCTGACCAGACACATTGGCCAAATCCGCATCATTTACCTCATGCAGCTCGGCAGACGCCAATGACGCGCTCAGCAGCAATGGCAGTAATGTCCAAAGTGAATGCTTCATCCGCTGCTCCTGACTATGCCCTATGCCAAATTTGGACAGGGTTATCGGTAACCTAACGAGTTAACGACGAGATCAAAAATTAACTTAGCGAGCCAAGTCGTGAGTCGTGATGTCGAGATACTGAATCAACATGCCCTGGATACTTGAGGAACCGAAATCCCGCGATCCACCTGGATCGGTAAACTCCAGATTGCCGATATACAAATTGCTGCGAAACTCAGGATTCTGGTAGTAGTCCTTGAAAAACTGCACGGCATCGGGATCCGTGGGCGCATCACCATTCCAGCCCAGCGCTTTAGCGATGTTGGAGGAGCTTCCCACCGAGGCAAAGCCTGCATCGATCGCGGCCTCGCGGATGCTCTTGATCCCAAGTCGCAGATAGCCTTCCTTGCCTGCCAGATCGACCGGATTAGCCTGCACATCACTTGCGGAAATCACATCAATGGCCAGCGGTTGCAACGAATTTCCCAATGCGAGCTCAAGCTCAAAGTTGTGCAGATTAATGGCTTTCTGACAGGAGTCAGTTCCATCCATACAGGCCGTGATACTGACTTCAGGGCTATATAAATTCAGTTTGAATTCGCCAACAAGTCGATTGTCATCACCCCAAAGCCGTAACCGGCTGCCGTCGAAAACAGCGCTCTTAGCGTGAATACTCAATGAATCCGCCTGATTATCGCCAACCTGCACATGAAGCTTCATACCTATGTCAGGACGCTCGCCATTCTCGAAATCCGCCGAGGCAGGCCGGCTGGCGCAAGTACCCATTCCCGCAGCCCCAGTGACACAATCAAAGCCTTCGGCATGAGCTGCGAACTTACGCAGCTCGGTACTCGCCCGGCCGTCGGCGTGATACATCACATCATCTGCACCATCACCATCTCTGTCCTTGGTGACCCAATTCCCCTCGACATCACCCCAATTATTCGGTACCTGATACTTCTTCGGCGCAGCTATCTCGACAACAGCCTTATCCTTCGGGCCAATAGCTCGGCCGTACTCATCCAGGGTATTGCCATCAATAACATCGATTGAATAGGGATTGATCAAGCGCCCCAAGTTAACGGGCGCAAGATCCTGGCCGTAGTTACTGCCAGCGCGCGCTATATAAAGCTGGGATACAACGATATCGACCTCTTGGGTCTCGCCCTGCGCATTGGGCGTGCTACGAATACCGCCAATCTTGAAAATGCGTGGAATCTCTCCGGGAGTGGAAGGCGTTGCATCCGTACCATGCGTAAACAGGAAGTTTTCCAAAACGAGACCGATGCCCGCACCATTTACGTCGGACATTTCATCCTCGGAGAGATCCTGCAATTCAGCCCAGACAGGCGCGCTCACTAGCACACTAGACAGGGTAATCCCTACCAATGCCGCTCTACGCTTTCTCAACCAGGCACCCATCCGAACGCTCCCCAATAGTCGTCGCACCAGACCACTTCTCTTTCTATCCCTAACGCCTTCGCTCTACGGAACGGGACGCGAGTAACAGGGATAATCTGCCACCCTATTCCCGATCATCTACACGACCGAAACACCAATCAGGCAACAGAACATGAAGTCAGATGTACTTTTATTACAGCGTCCTTTATATACCAAGCAAAATCACGAACCAATGTGGCAGTTCACAATCCTATCATTTGATGCAAATGCCACAGGTAAAACGTGATCAAGGGAGCAGAACGATGTGACGGGCATGCAGCGGAGTGTCTAAATCGATCAGCGATGGTTGAGAAGGCGATAGCTAGGAAGGATTGAAGAGGGCGCTCCTCTTGAGGCAAACGCACGACACTGACGGCTTCTGAGGGAGACGCCGACTGCCCGTAAAAGCCATTTACGAGACCTAAACACAGCAAGCCGCAACGTAAAAAGCCCCTGGAGGGCTACTCCAGGGGCTCGGATAGGTGCCTGACAATGTCCTACTCTCACATGGGGAGACCCCACACTACCATCGGCGCTGAGCGGTTTCACGACTGAGTTCGGGATGGGATCAGGTGGTTCACGCTCGCTATAGTCATCAGGCAAAACTGGCTGAGCAAAGCTCAAATCTGGTCAGTGAAGTAACGCGAATTCGTTCGTTCGATAAAGCAGCTAAATCCGCTTGGGTGTTATATGGTCAAGCCTCACGAGCAATTAGTACCAGTTAGCTCAATGCCTCGCAGCACTTACACACCTGGCCTATCAACGTTGTCGTCTCCAACGGCTCTTTAGGGATCTCAAGGATCCAGGGAAACCTTATCTTGAAGGGGGCTTCCCGCTTAGATGCTTTCAGCGGTTATCCCGTCCGAACGTAGCTACCCGGCAATGCCATTGGCATGACAACCGGCACACCAGAGGTTCGTCCACTCCGGTC
>JAEZAA010000023.1 GCA_023430625.1 Pseudomonadota bacterium | reverse complement strand
GGCGCAGGTCGGCCAGCGCCTGCTGCGGGGTCTGGTCTGGCAACCCGTGCATCAGGTCCAGGTTGAAGTTGGTAAAGCCGGCGCGCTGGGCCTGTTCGATGGCGCGCTGGGCGTCGTCTCCCGAATGAATCCGGCCAAGTGTCTGCAAATGTGGTTCATGAAAGCTCTGCACGCCCAGGGACAGTCGGTTGAAGCCTGCGTCCCAAAAGCCCTGAAACCGGCTCTGCTCCACGGTGCCGGGATTGGCCTCCAGGGTGATCTCAATATCCGGCGCGAAGGGAATGCGGGCTTCGATGCCACGCAGAATCCGGCCCAGGGCGTCGGGGCTGAACAGGCTGGGCGTGCCGCCGCCAAAGAAAATCGAGGTGAGCGGCCGGCCCTGCACGGCCTCCAGATCCGCATTCAGATCCCGCAGCAGGGCGTCAATGTATTCAGCCTCCGGCAACCCCTCGGGGGCGGCGTGGGAGTTGAAGTCGCAGTAGGGGCATTTGCGCACGCACCAGGGGATGTGCACGTAGAGGCTTAATGGCGGCAGTGTCTCGAAGCGGTACTCAGCCATGGCGCGCCGAAAGCTGCTCGACCAGCAGGCGCAGGGCCTGGCCCCGATGGCTCAAGCGGTTCTTTTCCTCGGGCGAGAGTTCAGCGGCACTGCACTGGCTGTCCGGCACCCAGAACAGCGGGTCATAGCCGAACCCGCCGCTGCCCTGGGGTGCTTCCATGATCCGGCCTTCCCATTGGCCATGGCAGATCAGCGGCGTCGGATCGGTCGGATGGCGCATCAGGACCAGCACGCAATGATAGCGAGCGGTACGCGCCACACCCGGCACCTGGGCTAGGGCTTCCAGCAGCTTGCGGTTGTTGTCGGCGTCACTGGCATTGAGGCCGGCAAAGCGGGCGGAGAACACGCCGGGCGCGCCTTGCAGGGCATCCACTTCCAGGCCGGAGTCATCGGCCAGCGCGGGCAGGCCGCTGGCCTGGCTGGCATGGCGGGCTTTGAGGATGGCGTTTTCCACGAAGGTCAGGCCGGTTTCCTCGGCGGATTCGATACCTAGCTGGGTCTGGGTGACGATCTCCATGGCATAAGGCGCCAGCAGGGTGCTGAACTCCTTGAGTTTGCCCTGGTTACCACTGGCGAGAACGATCTTTTGCATGACAGGCTCCTGGTCGGTAACTCAGTGAGTTGGTTGGTCGCAGCCGATCGGCTGGCCAGGATTAATCGGCAAACAACACCTTGGAAAAGCGCAGGGCCAGCGGTGGCTGGTTGGGGTCCGCCAGTACCCGCACGGTAAACACCAGCGGGTCGTTTTCGCTGAAGTGGAAGTCGGCCAGATAGTAAACCGCTTGTCCCTCGGACACCCGGCGGAACGCCAGCCGGTTCATCTGTTGCACCTGATTGGTGACTTCCCCCTCCAGAAACGCGGCGATGGGGGTGGGAAGTTGTCCGTCCGGGTTGCGTTTGAGCACGGCGATGTTTACAACCCCAATGGCGCGGCTGCGGTTGATGTCGTACTGGGCGGCAACCTCCGGCTGTAAGAAGCTGCTGTTAAACACATTGTAGTGAATCTCATAGTCGCCAAAGACCTGCTTTTGCTCGGCCTGGGCCGCCGGCGCGAGGGTTGCGAGCGCCAGAATCACGAGCGCCATAAAGGCGGATGCGAAAGACTGCATAAGTGTGCCTGCCTGATTTAGAGAGGAGCGTCCGGGCGGAAGTCGGCTGTAGGGGGCTGGGACGCCGGCTACAGATGGACAACCAGTCCGGGGCGAGTCAAGCTGCCTATGATAGCGGCTTGTGGACACGGCGCGAAGGGTTTCCCGCAGCGGCCGCACCCCAATGAATTGCTCTGCGGCGGCAATTACTAATGATCGCTCACGTAGGCTTAGTGTAAGATCTGTGTCTAATTGGGTAAGAGTCGGCTTGTGCGGGAGTGCGCAGGCGTGCGAGGAGCCAGGATTCTTCCCCTTCAGGGAACCTCAGCATTACAGGGATAGTACCGTGAATAACACCGTGGATCGTAGTCGCTCTCAGGTTCGGTGCCTGCTTGTCACAAGTCTCTCGGCACCTGTCTCGCGCTTAACGCCGAGTCCGTTCCTGACGATCCCAAACCCCGTACGCGTCACGCGTTCACCTCATTGTGGTGTTGCCTAAGCCATGCGCAGCACCTCCGCTCCCGCCGGTTTTCCCAGACGGATCTTTGACCCGCTGGTCAGCCAATTTCGCCAGAGTCCCCTGTTGCGCAAAGCCATGGGCAACAGCTCCTGGCTGATCGGCGAAAAGATCCTCACCATGGCCGCCAACCTGGTCGTGACCCTGGCCCTGGCGCGCTACCTCAATCCGGCCGGCTTCGGCGCGCTGAGTTATCTCCTGGCCATCATCGCCCTGGTAACGCCGCTGGCAGCCTTGGGGCTCAATGCCATCGTCACCCGCGAACTGGTGAACCGGGCCGGCGATCGCGATCAGATCATGGCCACAGCGGTAGGGCTGCGCCTGATGGGTGCCGCCCTGGGCAGCGTGCTCTGTCTGATCATTGCCTTGGGCGGTTGGGGGATTGAGTCCCGCGAGGGCGCCTGGGCGCTGGGTATTCTCGCCATTGCCAACACCATGACGGCGTTCCAGGTGATCGAATTCTGGTTCCAGGCGGAGGTCGAGGCGCGTCATATCGCGCGGATGCGGCTGCTGGTCATCCTGGTGTTTTCCATGTCCAAGATCCTGGCGGTCTGGCTGGGTGCGGGGCTGATGGTGGTGGCCGCCTTGTTTGCGGCGGAAACCGCGATGACCGGCGTGGGGTTCTGGTGGTTGTATCGGGCCAAGGCCGGCAAACTTCAGTGGCGGGCCTTCAATGGCGATTATGGGCGGTCGCTTCTCAAGCAGTCCTATTGGCTCGTTCTGTCCGGTGTGGCGGCCGTCATTTACCTGAAAATCGACCAGGTCATGCTCACCCACCTGGCGTCCAAGGAAGAGGTCGGCGTCTATGCGGTGGCGGCGCGGCTGTCCGAGGTTTGGTATTTCTTTCCCAATGCCATCGTGGTGTCGTTCTTTCCCGCCTTGCTGCGGCTGCGGGTTACGGATACCGCTCTCTACCAGCAACGGCTGCAACAGCTCTGCGACCTTCTCTTTGTCCTCGCCTTTGCCCTGGCCCTCGTGGTGGGCCTGGTAGGGGAGCCGATCATCCACCTGCTGTTTGGCGTGGAGTATCAGGGCGCAGGCCCCATTCTCGCGGTTCATATCTGGGCCGGTGTCTTCGTGTTCATGCGGGCGCTGGTCAGCAAATGGATGCTGGCGGAGCAACTGCTGGTCTTCTCGCTGGTGAGTCATGGCCTGGGGGCGCTGGTGAATGTGGCGCTCAACTGGCTGATGATCCCCTGGTGGGGTGGCATGGGCGCCGCC
Organism: Pseudomonadota bacterium; assembly: GCA_023430625.1. GTDB lineage: Bacteria > Pseudomonadota > Gammaproteobacteria > Pseudomonadales > Oleiphilaceae > JAEZAA01. Next base: position 348 of record JAEZAA010000023.1, on the reverse strand, counting down.
ATCGCGACCGTGATTTCCTACACCATCGCCGCCTACGGTGCGTTCTTCATTCCACCGGCCGCCCGTGGCATGGCGTTGATCATGACGCGCTCAATCTTGTTGCCGGTAACGCTCGGATATCGTTACTGGCCGCGGCAGCGCACAGCCACCAAGGCACGCGAATCAGGCATTTGATGAGAAGCGGAAACTGGTTATGAAAAAGAAAATTGCACGGCTCCTGCCCGGCAGGGTGAAACAGACCATCAAGACGCGACTGGACCGGGTCAATGTGGCGATCATTCGTTTCTTTGCCCTCAACGGCTTTCTGGCGTCGGTCTACTATGCGTTTTTCAGCCGCCAATTCCAGCG
>JAEZAA010000248.1 GCA_023430625.1 Pseudomonadota bacterium | reverse complement strand
CAGGTCGCGGCCGACCCGTAAGCTCACGTCGCCAGCGGCGACCGCGCGCGACAGGTTCTTGATGGTGTCGATCCGTTTGCCGGTCAGCCCGATGCGGCTGAAATCCGCCTCCGCCAAAATCTCCGGGCGGGGGAACAGCCACTGCAGACCCTCTGGTCCTTGCACCGGTGTGCCCAAGGTTGAGGCTATGCGCCCGGCGAAGGTGGTGGCGGCCTTGACCGAGATCTGCTGGCCGAGAATGGCGCGCACCATGTACTCGAACGGATCCCAGGCGCCGGGCAGGCGCAGGCCGGAATAGGTATCCAGTCGTTGCTTGAGCAGCGGGTCGCGGGCCAGGTCCTGGTAGATGGCGTCCAGGTTGGCGTTGAGGTCGAACATACGGCGGATGCGTTCCACGATGGGCATCAGCTGGCCGGGATCGGGAAAGGCCACCGTCAGTTTCAGGGCATCCTGGTTGGCCACCGCTTCCACCCGTAGCCAGCCGCTGTGCTCGCCGAGAGCAATGGTGCGGCTGTAGCTCTGGTCGTCGACCCGCTCCACGCCGGGGATTGCCCGCATCCGGTAAAAGCCCAGCATGGCCGGCCAGTTCAAAGGGGGGCGATAGGGCAGCAGTAGACTGAGTTGGTCGGATGATGCCTCACTCTGGGCGCGCCGCAGCTCGCTCGGCGTTTTGCCATAGGCCTGACGAAAGGCATCGTTAAAGCGGCGGATGCTGTTGAAGCCGGCGGCCAGGGCCACCTCCGTGAGGCTCATGCGGGTCTCGTGCAGCAGCTTTTTGGCGAACAGCAGGCGCTGCATGTCGGCCACGGCCTTGGGCGAGGCGCCGACGGCAGAGTGAAACAGACGGCGCAGTTGCCGTTCACCCAACCCCATCAGATCCGCCAGATCCGCCAAGGGGTGATGGTTGAGATAGCCCTCCTGAATCAGCGCATGGGCGCGTGCAACAACGGCCTCGCTGCCTTGCCACAGGGGGCTGCTGGGCGCCGCTTCCGGCCGGCAGCGCAGGCAGGGCCGAAAGCCGGCTTCGCCAGCCGCCGCGGCACTGGCGTAGTAGCGCACGTGGTTGGGCTTGGGCGTGGGCGCGGGGCAAATAGGACGACAGAAGATGCCGGTGGTCAGCACGGCGGTGAAAAACCGGCCGTCGAACCGGGGATCTCGCGCCAGTCGCGCCCGCTCGCAGGTTTGCCAGTCCAGTGTCATCGGTTGTGTCCGGTTGAAGCCTCGTACCGGTACGAAATGAAAGGTACAGGTACGGGATGAACGTTGTCTATGGGCTCATGATAGGAGCCTTGGTTTAAGAATGCTCGCCACTTTCGGACATGAATACTGAGTCGGCAGGCATGACGAAGTCCGGAACATGATGTAGATTAAAAGCATCTTTTAAGTCGTACCGGACAAGAGGCGTTTATGCAGGACATTGCACATCTCATCGGCCAGGAGCGCGTCGCGGACGTGGTGGATCAATTTTATGAGCGGGTGCGCCAGCACCCGACCCTGCAGGTGCCTTTTGCCATGGTGGAGAACTGGCCGGAGCACAAGGCGATCCTGACCCATTTCTGGTGGAACACCCTGGGTGGCGAGCGTTATATGGACTACCGCTATGCGGTGGCATCCAAGCATATGGCGGCGGGTTTTACGCCAGAGTTGCTGGCGGATTGGCTGGCATTGTTCAAGCAGACCTTAAGCGAAGTCTTGCCGCCGGAGCTGGCCGAACCCTGGCTGGAGCGGGCGCGCCTGATTGGTCAGTCGTTGACCATGATGCATGAATTTCAGATGGCGAAGCCGAAAACGCTCTGACGCAGACCTGTAAGAAAGCTCGACGTACGGTTTTGGCGACAGAGGGATAATCGATAAATTTCAAGCGGAATCCCCGTGAGTTCAGGGATTCCGCAGCCAGCAGACTTAGGACATGCGCTTGCGGCGGCTGACGCCAACGCCGATCAAGCCAAGACCCAGCAGCGCCAGGGAAGCGGGTTCGGGAACGGTGATGGAGCCGTTGGCATCACGCACGTACCAAGTGTCCCAACGGGCATTCAACATGCCGATGTCGAAGCCGTTGGTCACCTGGCCTGTCGCGGCATCCCCCAAATCCACATGGGTAAAGTCGCCCCAGTATTCCGAGGCAAATTTAAACAGTGAGTGATCTTCCATTCTGCCAATCACAATATCGGCGGCCGTATAGCCGGGCTGGATAAAATCGCTCCAATCTGGTCTCAGTGCCCACTCTTCGGCAGAGGCGTGGCGCCAGCCTTCTGCGGCGCGGAATGAGGGATCTTCAATTTGCCCTAATTCATGCTCATGCGGCGCGATCGGGCCGGCATAGACCCAATCCAGGCCGTTGAAGTCCAGCAGAATGTACTCATCCGGAATCGGCGTGGAGGCATCAATGATAGCGGCGCCCGCCGGAGTCGCTGCGACCAGCGCGGAGACTGCGACGCTCAGTAAAATCCGTTTCATCATTCGTCCTTAAACATTGTTTGTGTTGGGGGCCTGCGTGAAAGCAAGAAGTTGGCCATCACTTACAAATTTGTGAAGGACAGGGCCTGACTGCCAGATGCCGATCTGGCGGAGGCTCATTCTGTAAAACTTTCCGACGTTTCCTTTTAGCGACGCAGGCGTTAGAAAGCGGTTTGGCAGGCGTCTGCGTTGCGCGAGTACAGGCCGACTGTATTCTAATTGCTGGAGAGGTGGCCCGGCCCGGTCTCTCCTTTCCCCTCCTGATCCGCCGTCAGAGCGGTGTTTGTGATGCTCTCCTGGAATTCGGGCAGGCCATGCGCGACACACATACACTCCTAGAGCGTTTAAGGAAACGTTAGGCTGAGGACCCTGCCTGATGATGCTCCATCCAACATCGCTTTCCTGGCGGGACTTCGCGAAGACGTTTGCGCTGTATTTCATATTCTTTGTACTGGCGTTCAGCGCCATTCTCTCTTGGACGCTGTATCAACGGAACCAGCAGCGCGTCAGCGGTATTCTGGAGCAGGAGCAGAGTTCGCTGGAGGCCATGGGCACGAGCTTTTTCCAGCACATCGAACGGGGTGTGCTGGATCTCAACATCCTGCGGCAGGGGCCGATCATCCGCAGCTATTTAACGAGTGGCAGCGCGGCCGACCTGGCAGCGGTCAACGAACAATTGGCGCTCTTTCTCGGCACCGTAGGGCTTTATGATCGGATCGAGCTGCTTGATCGCAACGGGGGCGAGATGGCGCGGGTGGAACGCAGGCCCGACGGCCCGCGCGTGGCTCGGCCCAGCGAGCTGACCACTGGCCAGGCCAGCGCCGAGGCGCGGGAGGTGTTTCAGCTGCCCGACAGCGCCATTTATCTCTCTCGCATCGATCTGCTTCCCGCTCAGGCGGATCCCGGCGTGGCCGAGCCATCGCGGCATCGCCCGAGCCTACGCATTGCAACACCGGTGTCCGATGACCGGGGCGAGCCTCGGGGTGTGCTGGTCATGCACCTGCTGTTTGAGAGCCTGTTGGAAAATACTGATCAGTTCCAGACGACCATTACCAGTGAACCCGTAATGCTCAACAGCCAGGGGCTCTGGCTTCACCGCAACTTATCAGGGGATCGCTCACTGCCTGGCGACGGCCGGTCAGCGGAAGGTTATGGCGCCCTGTACCCCAAGGCGTGGCGGCACATCCGCCAGACTGCCAGCGGACATTTGGCCACGGCCGAGGGCACGTTCGTGTTCGTCACCATCCGTCCGGCCCAGCAACTGGCACGGCAAATTGCCTTGAATCGAACGCCCCAATCGGTGCTGTTCGGCGGGGAAGCCTGGAAACTGGTAAGCCGGATTCCGGCCGAGTCTTTGCGCTTCAGGCCACTGGAGGCCTTTCGTCAGAACGAAGACTGGCTGACGATATGCCTGTTGCTGCTGTTTGTTTGTGGGCTGCTGGCCTGGGCCAGGGCCTACACACAAGGGCAGAAGGCGGTCCTACGCGACCGGGAAGAGAAGTTGCGCATGATCATGGACAACACCAGCACCCTGGCCTACCTGAAGGACCGCGCGGGGCATTATTTGTTCGTGAATCGCCGCGCCGCCGAGGTATTTTCGCGTCCGGTGGAGGAGGTGGTCGGCAAGACGGACTTCGATTTACTGCCGCTGGATGTCGCGACCGAGTTTCGCGCCCATGACCGGGAGGTTCTGGCCGGTGGCAAACCCGTCAACTATGAGGACCGTTTACCGGGGCCCCAAGGCGAGATGGTTTATCTGTCCGTCAAATTTCCCCTGCGCCAAACCGGGTATGGCGATGTGATCTGTGGCATCTCCACCGACATCACGGAACGCAAGCGACTGGAGCAGGAGCTGGAGCGTAAGCGCCACCTATTGGCGGAGTCCCAGCGGATCGCGCACATTGGCAGCTGGCTCTGGCATCTCCAGCGCGGCGAGATCGAGTGGTCAGAGGAGGCCCGCAGAATTTTCGGCTTCGACTTCTCAAGTGGGCTTACGGATGTGGCGACCTATGTGGCAGCGGTACACCCAGATGATCAGGATCTCGTGAATCGGACCATTGAGTCGATCCTGCGCACGCATCAGCCCTATGAAATCAAATACCGGGTCCTGCACCCGGATGGCAGCATCCGTCACATTCAGGACAGGGGCGAGGTCGTCTTCGACGCGAAGGGCGAACCCGAACAGGTGTTCGGCACGGTGCTCGATGTTACCGATCAGGTAATTGCCGCCCGAAAGCTGCGGGAAAGCGAGCAAATGTTCCGGCAGATTACGGAGACCGTGGAGGATGTGTTCTGGGTGGGCACCCCCGGCACGCGGCGGATACTCTACCTCAGTCCCGCCTTCGAGCGGATCTGGGGGCAGCCGTCTGATCGCATTTTGGCGAATGCGCGCGCGCTGGGCGAGACGGTGCATCCGGATGACCGCGAGCGGGTCCTGCACACCGTGAGAGATCCGAACGCGCGCTGGGAGATGGAATACCGGATCCTGCGCCCGGACGGCGGCCTGCGCTGGATTTTCGCCCGTAGTTTTCCGGTCTTTGACGAGCAGGGCAACATCACGTCGGTGGCGGGCATTGCCACCGACATCACCGAGCGCAAACTGACCGAAGAGCAACTCCGGCAGGCGCATGTGGTGTTCGAGAGTACCCATGAGGCGATCATCATCGCTGATGCCGCGCGTACCATCATCAATGTCAATCCTGCCTACGGCGCCATGCTGGGCTTTGGGCGGGATGAGGCCATTGGCACGACCCTGGACTTTGGGCAGCGGGGCGATTCAAATGCCGCCTTGGAGCCGCCGGTCCAGCCGGGCGACTCCGTCCAGCACAGTGAATCGCTGCGCCACAGCGAGACTTTTTACTATCAGCTGTGGGAAACCCTGCGCGAGACCGGACGTTGGCAGGGGGAGATCTGGTGCCGGCGGCGCAGCGGCGAGCTGTTTCCGGCCTGGGTCAATATCAGCGTGGTCACCGACTCGCAGGGCCGGGTGACCCATCATGTTGCGGCGTTGTCCGATATCAGTGCCATCAAGGAAGCCGAGTCACGCCTGCTGTACCTGGCCCATCATGATTCCCTAACCGGCCTGCCGAATCGCCTGGCGTTCCAGACCCAACTGGATCAGGCGCTGATCGAGGCCCAGCGGGAAAAGACCAAGGTGGGGTTGTTCTTCCTGGATCTGGACCGCTTCAAGTACGTCAACGACACCCTCGGCCATGCCGCTGGCGACGAGCTGCTGCAATCGGTGGCGCAGACTTTGCGCCACTGCGTGCGCGAGGAAGACACGGTCAGCCGTCTGGGCGGCGACGAGTTCACCATCATTCTCCGCCATCTGCATCAGCCGCAAGATGTCCTCAGCGTGGCCGAGAAGATCATCACCTCCATCGAACAGCCGGTGATGATTGCCGGGCGCTGGGTGGCGGTCGGCGTCAGTATCGGCATTAGCCTGTATCCGGTGGATGCCTTTGCCAGTGAAAGCCTGTGCATGGCGGCGGACGCGGCGCTGTACCGGGCCAAGGAACGGGGCAAGGGGATGTTCGAGTTCTATTCCACCGAAATGACGGAGCGGGCGGCGCGGCATCTGGTGCTTGAAAACGAGTTGCGGATGGCCATTCAGAATCAGGAGTTCGTGCTGCATTACCAGCCCCAGTTCTCGCTGGAAACAGGGGAAATGGTGGGCGTGGAAGCCTTGCTGCGTTGGAGTCATCCGACTCAGGGCCTGCTGGGGCCGGATCATTTCATCTGGTTGGCCGAGGAAACCGGGCTCATCATCAAGATCGGCGCTTGGGTGATGGCGGAGGCCTGTCGCCAGAAAGCCCGCTGGCAACAACTGGGGCTGAATATACCCTTGGTATCGGTGAATGTGTCCGTGCATCAGTTGGTGCGGGACAATTTCGTGCAGCGGGTCATGAGTATTCTGGCGGACAACGGCATGAAACCGGGCCAGTTGCAGTTGGAAGTGGAGGTCACCGAGAGCGTGCTGCAGGACTCGGAGCGCAGCGAGGCGGTGATCCGAACCCTCAGTGCCCAGGGCATCAAGGTCGCCATCGACGATTTCGGCACCGGCTATTCATCCCTGAGCCACTTGCGTCGGCTGCCCATCGACAAGATCAAGATCGCGGGCGTGTTCATGCAGGACATCCCCCACAACGAAAACGACAAGGCCATCGCAGCCGCGATCGTGTCCCTGGGGAAGAGTCTGCAGATTCCGGTCATTGCCGAAGGGGTGGAAACGGGGGAACAAATGGATTTCCTGCGGGAGATCGGCTGCGATCTGGTGCAGGGGTATGTGAAAAGCCGTCCCTTGTCCAGCGCGGATCTGATTGAAAGCTTCAAGGATTCCATTTTGCCTTAGGTGGCATCTGGCTAGGGGCCCGGCTAGGGGCACCCTGCGAGGCCTAACGGATAAAGGATGGCGAGACATCCGCCAAATCCGGCATCTCTTCTCCGGCTCTGCTCCCAATATAGGTTGGATCAGCCACCAGATAGCGGGCGTTCTCTAATTTGTATGCGGTGCCGGCCCCATCGATTTTTACGGCAGTGGCAACGTGTCCTGGATAATGCAGGCCAATCACATCCTGTTTCATGAGGTGGCGAATCATCCTGGCAAAGAGAATTGAACGATCCTCACAGTCGCCCGCGCCATTGGCCAGTAACTCCTCTGGTAACTGGTAATACTCCTCGGTGCTAAATTGCTGCTTATCTAGTTCGTATCTGACGCCATACTGTACCAATCCCAGCATTCGGTTAAGGCTGGCAAGCTGACTCCCCTGCTCGAGGTTCAGTCTCTGCCAGGATTGTTGCAGGGAATCTTCCAGGAGCGGTCCCAGGGGAGCGTTAAAGTAATAGGAAAGGGCAATGGTCGGGTGTCGATGGTAATACCGCGCAAGCTCCGCATCGTAGGTCAGGTCGAGACGGTCGCTGCCATTGACCAGGGAAATCGTCCGAGCCACTGGTCTGGTTTTCGGTACCTGCGTAAACGATAGATCGAACGGCTTGCGGTTCGCATCCGTGTTGCCATGCAAGAAGAGCCGGCTGGAGGTCGATTCTTCTTGGGCCAGGTCGACGTATTTCAGACCCGCGCTGGTGTAATACTGTTTCCAATACACCGTTTGTTGAACCTGGGGAAGCACGGCAATCCTGCTTGCATTGAATCCCAGCTTCACGTCGTAGCCCAGCTCAAGTAACAGGAACCACACCTTGACGGAGGTTTCCGGTCCCGAGCCCCCTGCGATCCTGTGTACGAGCTGCCATGTGCCCCAGGCGCCGAGGTGCAGGTCCTGGCGCTGTTGATTCAGCCATTGAACCAATTGGGTGCTGGCAGGATGCGCGGCCAGGGTTTGGTACGCATGGGCCAAGGCTTTGGCGTCGTTGAGTGGGGCGTTGAGTCGAACCGGCCAGCTTGGCGGGGAAAGCGCGTGGCCGAGAAAGACAAGCGCCCCTTTGGGAGCCACCGGCGTCGTGAGCGCGGGGGCAGGCTGCCTGGGAGGAGGCGAGGCTGGTTGGGCCGGCGTCCTGGGTGTATCTTCCGGCGTTGCGGATGGCGGGGAGAGCGGCTTGGGAGCATAGTTGTCGCGGATTGAAAGCTTGCCCGAATACTCCTCCCAATCAGACTTCAGCATGGTCGCGAATGCTTGCTGTTGCGCGTTTAGATAAGACGCAAAGCCCTGTTGCTGGCTCTGTTTCCAGGCCGTGAAGTCAGAGGCTTGTACATGGGCGGCCAGGGTGACACAGAACAGGGGCATGCCGAGGGCGATAAGCGTCTTCTTCAGGGGAGGCATGACAGCTCCTATGCTCAATCGATAGAAATGAATGGGTCAGTTGGGCAGGGTGGTGACCCTCAGCGAGGCGAGCTCCGCCTCCTCCGTGTCAAGTAGCTTCAACAGACTATGCAGACTAAAGCTGCTCTCGCCGGAAACCAGGCCGGCGTTCTCCCGGAGCTGCTGAATACCGGCGGGCGTAATCGCCGCCTGGGTTAAAACCGCAACATAAAGATCTTCCGCCGGCTCGCCTTCTTGCAGGAGACCGGCCTGGAGCAACTGACCTTCACCAGGAATACGAAGAGACGCTTGTGCACCGGCCGGTTGGTTGAGGGCTAAATTCGCAACTCGACCATCACCGTAGACATTGAAAAGAGAGAGGTAGCCCGATTCGCTGACATGGATATCCAGGTGGAACTCCTCGCCCGCCACCAGCTGAACCAGATCACTCTCTGTCTTGCCATGGCTCGCGAGGCTTAGCAATACGCGAGGCGAGGACTTGATGTAGATCGCGTCTAGGATCTGGCTGTCTCGAAGCCGTACCTGTTCGCCTAACGCCAGGAGGTACCATCCCCCATGCTGACGCTCGAGCTGAATCGGCAAGACGGTTTGCTTTTGCTGTCGCGCCTGCCCGCGCAAGACGCTGCGCAGCTGATCCGCCAGCTGGGAGTATAGGAAGTGCCGGTCGCCCTGCAATTCCACGGTAGTCGGGTAGCCGGCCTTTGCCGCCAGCTTGACGCCAAAGCGTTGAATGGGGCTGCGGGTATCGACTTCAAAGACGGCGAACCAGCGGCCATCGGACGGCCGCTGGAGTGCGCAGATCTGCTCCGCGTCCGAGAAGCTTGCCGAGGTTTCCATGGAGATTTCCTCGGAAAACTCTCTTGAGGCCTGGTCATTCCTGAGCCGGGTGCTGGTCTCGGTTTTGCCTTGCAATCGCACACTGACGGTTTCTGCAATATCCCGCAGGGCGTCGGACTTGGCTGTGCGAAAACTGTCCCCCTGGCCGAAGCCGCGAACGAAGCCGGTCCGGAGTGGCTTGTTCATCTCCGCGACACAGAGAGGCTCGCCTGTCTCGTCCGATTTGTCGTCAAAGAAGAAGGCCTGGGCCGGCTGTGCCGAGAGGCAACTGATCAGGATCAATTGCCCCGTATACCACCCTAACTTACGGCGTCGCATATTTGGCTAGAACCTGTGATTTATTGCCAACCAGTAGCGGCGTTTGGGTTGAAGGCCGATTGATGGTGAACTCTTCCACATGCCAGGACAAAAAGCTGTGCAGCTCCTCGGCAGTGACTTGACCATCGCCGTTACCGCCTTCTTTCTGGTCATCGGCACGCCCCTGCAATCCTCGCAGAAAATGATAGGTAAAGAGGCTGTGTCCGGCCTGCTCGTACCAGTAACTGACCTGATTGGGCGCGGTGCTGGTAAAGACCGAGGCGTTGGACAGGGTGGAGGGAGTAACGGTCTTCGCCACTTTCAGCATGGCAGGGCTGATATCCTTTTGCAGCAGACCATCGTTACTCTGGCCGGAAAAGCAGGAGTCGAGCACCACGGTTACATTGGTGGTGGGAAGCGCTGCAATGGCGTCGTAAAAGTCCTCCAGCCGATAACCAGCGTACTGAATATCCCGAACCGCCGCGTCCACCGGCACCAGGTACGCACGACCACCTTCGCTTTGCTCGGGCGCGCCATGGCCGGAGTAATAGATGAAGACGGCGGGATTATCGACCTTGCGCTTGTTCAATTGAACCCGGGCGTAAAGCTCGCCATTCTTGAAGCCTTCGTCCCTGGTTCCGAACATGCGCTTGAAGTCGAGGGAGCGCATGTCCTGTATCACCTGTACCCCGCGCTCGGGATAACCCATGGTTTTGACGAGATAGTTGCCGACCACGCGTGCGTCATTGTCCGCGAAGCGAACTGGATCCAGATGTTCGTAATTTTTGTTGCCAATCACCAGGCCCACTGAGAAGGGCTTGATGTCCGTCCCTTCAGGAATACGCGCCGAGACGTTGTCCAGTAGCGTGGACGCCGCGGCAACCAGCGTGGTAATGCCCGAGCCGCCGATGGTGCTGCGGCTCGGCATGACGGCCGCAATCTGGCTGCTCACGTGGTTCTCCGGATCTTGTTCCTTAATACGAAGACGAAAAGGCGCTTCGCTACCGGGCGCGATACTGGAATAAAAGCCGATCTTGAAGCTGTAGGAGGCGCCAGGGGGGAGCGTGCCGACATTCGTTAGGAGATCGCCCTCATTCTCCAGAATGACCTTGCTGTCGGTGCCGAGCTCAACCTCCACATCGCGTGCGGTGCCCTCGCCCCGGTTGGAAATTTCGTACGTCAGGTAACTGAGGTTGCCCGCACCCGGAATGATGGTTGCCTTTCCTATTAGCAACTCGGGCGCCTTGAATGGCACGGACTGGACGGCGACAGCCTGTTCCGGAGCGTTAAATCCATCCTTTTCCGTGGCCGTGGCGGTAAACACAAGGTTGCCTGCCTCCAGACTTTTCAGGGCTTCGAATCCGATGGACTTCACCACACTGTCGCCCGGCTCGATGCGACTGATCCTGATCGGATCGTCCAGTTCAAGCTTCTTGTTATCGACCTGTATGCTTAACGTGACGTCATCCGCCGCAGCCTTGCCGTTGTTATAGACGGTGATGACCAGCTTGCCCTGTTCACCGCCGGATACTGAATTGGAGCGGTCTGAATCGACGAACTGCACGGCAAGCTTGAGGGCGGGCGGATTCGCGAACTTCTGACGTCTTCCCTCGTCGGCCTGTTGTTGTGTCCGGCGCTCGTCCAGCTCGGCGAGTACACGCTCGCGGCGCTGGTTGGGATAATAGGACTCGCTACTAGCGCCCCGCTCAACCTTCTCACGGACCATGCCACGAGGCGTCTCGACCCACACATTCTCAATGGTGCCGGGAATCTTGATCGATCCATCGTAGGACTTTTCCCGGATAGCCTTTTCATAAAGCTCCAGGGCCGCTTCCAGATTTCCCGCGCGCTCCTGGCTCATGCCTTTTTGATAGTACTGCAGGGCTTTCTGGTCATCGGCCAGCGCATTGAGGGCGCAGAGGAGGGGCAGTGCCGCTAAATACCTTTTCATAAGCAATAACTCAGCTTGTTGTGATGCACGATGTCAATTCCTGGCATTGATCACGCAAGCTAACCTGATCGCTGCCGAATGCACGTCGGAATCCTTGTGGGCTTTCCGCAAGAGAGCCCCATGCCACCGAAATGACATAGGGCTGCTGCTTTGTTTCCCTGTTGTTGCGTCGCTGCTGGAGGATCAGAGCAGCATTGAGAACGAAAGGCTGGAAAGGGTTTCTTCCTCGTCATCCACGTCCGTGAAATCCGATGCCAGGATCTTTCTTTTCTCTACGCCATAGTCGAGTACGAACTGGTTGTTGTCGCCAAACACGATGCCGACACCAAAGGTCGTGGACTTGATACCTTCGGTATACGGACGAAATTCGGGAAACGCGGGGGAAAGGTTCACCTTGTCGCCATCGGAATCCGTATCCGAAACGCCCGCCCGGAAAAACAGGCTCATGTTGGTCGGCGTCACTGCCTGAAGCTCAAGACCAAACGCGGTTTTGGTGAATTCCGTTTCCAGCGACTCGTTGGTACCCAGCAAGATGACCTTTTCATACTCATTGATGTCATGTTGCGCGGTGAGGGTGGCGAAGAAGGCCCACTCGCCGGCGTCAATGAAGGTCAGAGGGCCGCGGAGGGCCGCGCCCAGGCTCTTGGTGGTTGGGCGAGTGGGAAGATCCTCGAACTCGTTGATGGCGTAGTCGGAGGAGCTGTCGCCAAGCGCGCCGGAACGGTACACCGCGCTCAGATGAAGGTCCGTCATTGTTTCTTCAATCAGGCGGGTTTTAAAGAGAGCCCCGAGCGTCAGTCCGAGACTGATACTGCTCAGGTCTTCATCATCGGCGCATGAAAAGCCACTGCAATCGGAGTCCGTGAGCTCACCTTCGCGGGAGATCATGTCAAGCGTGGTCCCCAGCGCCAGACTATCGGACAACTTGAAGCCAAAACCGAACTTGAGCTCTTGGTACGTGGTCACCACGCGGGCAGTTTCGTCGGTATCCGGGCTGTAGGAGTAGGACGAGAATTCATAGGGGCGGAAATAGGCAATGCCAACGCCATGGGTGCTGAAGCCAATGTACTTCAACTCCTTGGAGGTATCGTAGATATCAACCGTCCCATCGCCATTATCTTTGAGCTCCTCGCGGGCGATCAGCGTGTCACCATATTCAATGGTGAAGTCGGACGAGCCACTGGACTGAAACCCAAGACCGGCCGGGTTGTACCAGATGCTGCTGCTGTCCGCGGCATACGCGGAAAACGCACCAGCCATGGCCATGGCCCGCGAGCCGGGTGTTGTATGGTATTCCTCGAGCGCAAAGGCGTGCGGAGCGGTCCCCGCCAGAGCGACAACTGTTACTGCGAATTTGCGAAAGAACTGCATCATGCGTCTCCGTTAGGGGGTAAGTTTTGCATCCAGCCGGTCACGGGCTTGCTGTGCTTTGAATTGCTGAAACAGAACGCGTTCATCCTGTGCGCTTAACTGTGCCCCACTTTGGGCGACCAGCTTGTCAAACAGGGCCTTGGTCTGCTCGGGTTTCATGACAACCATGGCGCAGGTTTGCAGGGTGTTGCCGATCTGAATCATCTCGACCTTCTCAGGAACGGCGCCACTCAGATTCTGTTGGGTAACCTGTCTGGACACGGATTCAAACACGCCGCCAGCGGTGGTGCCTGCTTCCGTGAGCGTGCTGTTCTGATAGGTTTCGTCCATGGCCTCCACGCGGACTTGAATCTGCTGGGCCAAACCTTGGCGCGCTTCGGCAATGGCTTGCTTCTGATCGATGTTGAAATGGCCGGAAGATCTAACGCATGTTGAGGACGCGATGCCATCCTCGATCGTCGGGTTGGAGATCCAGGACGGAAGAGCAACGGCGGGGGTGTCTGCGGGGTTGGATGCACAGCCCGCAATTGCTGCCGCTAAAACGATGGAACAGGTTCGTATTTTCATGATTAGTCGCCAGTCCGTAATGCATATTTGTTGATGCTGCGAAGTGCCTTCCTAGCGTGCTGCGTTATGTCCGAGGACGATTAGCAACGTCTGATAGCGATGGTGGATAAAAAAGCCATCATCGATCAGATGCCCGCTAGACAGGCCGCTGAGAGCGCTAGTTAGTATTTACTTATAGCGGCTATTTCGGACTTTTCCAGTGGCTGTGGATTGGCGAGGATTTGGCAGCAAGAGGCAGGGGAGGCGGGCTTCAGTGACGTTCAGGTGGAGTGTTGTTTCGGTTCCAGCGCAGCCGGCAGGCGAAACTGGAAGGTCGCACCCTGGCCCTCGCCCTCGGAGCTGGCCCAGATATGGCCCTGGTAACGCTCCACAATGCGCTTGCAGATGGCCAGTCCCAGGCCGGTGCCGGGGTACTCGTCTTTGTAGAGGCGCTTGAACAGGCCGAAAATCCGGGACTGGTATTCCGGCGCAAAGCCGATGCCATTGTCACGCACCGAAACCACCCAATCTCCGCCGTCCTTGTGGGCCTCGATCCGGATCTGTGGCGGCACGTCCTCGCGCCGGTACTTGAGCGCGTTGGACAACAGGTTCTGGAACAGCAGCGTCATCTGGCTCTGGTCGGCGCGCACCCGGGGCAATGGATCGGCCTGGATGTAGTGCTGTAACTGGCTGTCCTGGGAGTGATCGAGGATCGCCATGGCCTCCGCCAGCGCCTGGTTGAGGTCCGCCGCCTGGGAGTCCTGTTCCACCGAGTGATGGATGGTGCGGGAGTACTGGAGCAGGTCCTGAATCAGCGTCTGCATCCGCGCGACGCCCGACTGGATGAAGCCCCTGAACTCTTGGAGAGTCTTTGGTGTGGCGCTGTCCCGCTCGGACAACAACAGTTGGGTGTACATCGAGACCTTGCGCAGGGGCTCCTGCAGGTCATGGGCGGCGACGTAGGCGAACTCCTCCAGCTCCTGGTTGGCCTGGCGCAGTTCCTCCTCGACTTTCTTGTGGTCGTGGATGTCGGTACAGGTGCCAAACCAGCGCACGATGCTGCCATCGGCATTGCGCAGCGGCAGGGCCGACGCCAGGAACCAGCGCCATTCTCCGTCATGGCGCCGGCACCGGTACTCGGTGTTGAAAACCTCGCCGCTGGCCAGCACCTGGCGCCACTTGCTCTGTGTCCGGTCGCGGTCGTCGGGATGGAGGTACTGGATCCAGTCCAGATCGATCTTGGCGCCGCGTGGTCGCCCCGTGTACTCATACCAGCGGGCATTGAACCACTCGTGCTGGCCGTTGGCCTGGGTGATCCAGGCCATTTGCGGCATCCCGTTGGCGATCTGGCGGAACTGGGCTTCGCTTTGCGCCAACGCCTCTTGGGCGGTGCGCATTTCCTCTTCCGCCGCCTTGCGCTCCCGCATATCGGCCAGTGTTGCCACGAAATGGTGAAGATCCGCATGGTTATGATCCTGCCTCCGATGACGCGGGCGCTCCTCGCGGGGTTGCACCTTGCTGACTTTGAACCAGAGAGGAACCTGTTCTCCGTTCTTGTGCTGCGCCCAGATCTCGCCCTGCCAACTGCCGTGTTGCGCCAAGCTATTGTGCAGCCTGGTGTTGAGCGCCTGATCGGCCCGGATCTGACGGAGCAGGGCGGGCACCTGCCCCAGGGATTCCTCGGCGCTGTAGCCGGTCAGGGCGGTATAGGCGCTGTTGCACAGCAGCAGGCGATCTTCATGGTCGAACACGACGAATCCATCATTGATGGCCTCAATCGCGTCGCTGGTCTCGATCAGCTGCTGGCGGGTTTCGTCCAGCAGTTCCGTATTTGCCTGAAACCGGCGCCCCATGAAAATGCCGATCAGGGCGGTCAGGGTGATCAGCGCGGCCACCACGAACACCCCGGTCGCCAGCCAGGTGGGATGGCCCGGTGTCGGCGGCTCTGTCATCAGCAGGCTGTCGGTGGGAATGGAATAACTGGTGGCGGCCATGGCGGTGTAATGCATGCCGGAGATGGCGAGCCCCATGATGGTGGCGGCGGCCAGACTGCTCAGGATGAGGTGCGAATGGCCAAACAGGCGGTTGCCGACCACGTGGGCATAAATGGCGGCGTTGCCCAGGACCACGGCGATGGCGAGCGACAGGCCGAACAGCACCGGATCGTAATGCATCTCGGCATCCGAGGTCATGGCCGCCATGCCACTGAAATGCATGGCGCCGATGCCGAGGCCGAGCACCGTGCCGCTGGCGACGTACATCCAGAGGTTGGTGTGATTGCGGGTGATGTTGTACAGGGCGAAGGCGCTGGCGAGAATCGCCGGCAACACCGATATAAAGGTGATCGAGGCGTCGTAGGTGACCGCGACCGGGAGCACAAACGCCAGCATGCCAATAAAGTGCATGCTCCAGACGCTAAAGCCCATCACCACGGAGCCGAGCGCCAGCCAGGCAAACCGGTGCGCCGGACGCACAGCAGTACCGGCGCGGTCGCAGACCAGCAGCCCCGCGAAGGAGGCGAACACGGCAATTAGGCAGGAGATCAGGACCAGCGTCGTGTCATAGGATCCGGTGATTGCAATGGCTGTTGCCTGATCTTCATCAAGGAAATGAATCATGAATAACCTATATTTGAAGCGCCATGGTAAAGAATGCTTTCACGGCCACGAGTCAGGCTAATGTGGCACAGGGCCAAGTAACCTATTTTTCATCCAGCCGGACGATTCGGGATTGCCGATAGCATTGCACACGGCAGGAAGAGTCCGTGAAGCTATTGATCGCCGTTTTATTACCTGTGTGCCTGAATCTAACGTCTGAAATATAACCCATTTCCGCGGAGAGTAACCGTTAGCGATTCGTTTCGGCCTGGCCCACGGCCGTTATTCCCTCCTTTTGTTTGATCAAGCCATTGCACAGCGAAAAGCTTCAACTATAGTTGATCATTAATAACCACTAGCCATGTAGGCTCTTTGTCGGCGGTCACACGCCCATAATGTAATAGCTGGTGAGGCAGCAGGGATAATGTTTGTCGAACAGGAATTGCATGATCAGCTCTAGCCTTTCGTTTTTGCGTGATGTACTCGTGGGGCGCAGTACCTGGATTGGAACACTGGTGTTGCTGAGCGCCATCCCGGCATTGCTCTGGATCACCGGCGACTGGCCGCAACCGGACCTGAGCACGAGTGAATTCCTGGTTTTCCACGCGACGGCGGAGATCTTTGCCGTGGTGGTGGCCGCCGTGATTTTTGCCACAGGCTGGCATATTCACGACCAGCGGCGGACCGTGGCTTCCATCATGCTGGCCTGCGCCTTCCTGGCGGTTGGGCTGATCGACCTGGCACACCTGCTGTCTTACAACGGCATGCCGGATTTTCTGACCTACAACGCGCCGCACAAGGCGACGGTGTTCTGGTTGGCGGCGCGGCTGGTCGCCGCTAGCGCACTCCTGCTGTACGTCGCCATGCCGACGCTGACGCTGACGCTGACGGTGAGCGACGAGCGAGTCCGGTTGTGGATGTTGTTGGGCAGTCTGGCTCTGGCGATTCTCGTGGTGGTCGCCACGATCGCGCGGCCGCACTGGATTCCCCTGACGATCGAGGAAGGGAAGGGACTGACTGCGTTCAAGAAGCAGATGGAGTATCTGGTCGTCCTGCTTCATATCGCCACCCTGGTGCTGCTGGCGAAACGCCATCGGCAACTGGGAAGCGGCAATGGGCCGTTGCTTGCGATGGCGATTGCCATCTCGATTGTGAGCGAGTTGTTTTTTCTGGCCTATTTCAATGTCACCGACCTGAGCAACGCGATGGGCCATGTCTATAAGATGGCGGCCTATTTGTTCCTGTATCGGGCCGTGTTTCTGGAAAACGTACGCCTGCCGTTCCTGCGTTTGAGTCAGGCACAACGGCAGATCGAAGAGAGTGCCCGTAGGTATCAGCAGCTATTGGAAACCGCGCCCGATGGTATTGTCGTGGCCAATGCCCAGGGCGTGGTGCAAATGGTGAACCAGCGCATGGAAGACATGTTCGGTTATTCCCGCCAGGAGCTGGTCGGTCGCGACCTGGACATACTGATACCGGAGCAATTTCGTCGGCGCCACCGCTCCCGCCTGCGGGAGTATATGGACTCCTCCCAGAGACAGCCGATGTCCTCATTGCAGAATCTGGGCGCCGTTCGCAAGGATGGTGAGCAGGTCCCGGTCGATATTAGTCTGAGTTCCTTTGAGTCGGATCAAGGTGCCCAGGTTACCGCCTTTGTTCGTGATGTAACGTCCTGGCGCAAGCTGGAAGCGGAGCTTCGTCACCTGGCCACCCACGATGTGCTGACCGGGCTGCCCAACCGTGCCCTGCTCCGGGATCGCCTGCAGCAGGAGCTTGCACAGGCCGCCCGGCATCAGGAGATGGTTGCTGTTATGGTTCTGGATCTCGACCATTTCAAATTCGTGAACGACAGTTGGGGGCACCCCTGTGGTGACCAGTTGCTGGTTCTCACGGCACGGCGCCTGGAGAACTGCGTGCGCCAGGGCGATACCGTGGCCCGCCTGGGTGGCGATGAGTTTGCACTGGTTCTGCCGGGCCTCAAGACGATCGAGGACATCAGTGCCATTGCCAGTAAGCTGCTCAAGGAACTGGGCCGGCCAAGCCAGCTCAACGGGCGCGAGATCAGCGGCGGTGCCAGTCTTGGGATCAGTCTGTATCCCGGCGATGGCGAGACGGGCGATGAGTTGCTGGCCAATGCGGATGCCGCCATGTATCACGCCAAGGCCGAGGGCCGTCAATGCTTTTGTTATTACACGGCGGAGCTGAATCGCCAGACCCAGGAGAATTTGGTATTGCAGGCACGCCTGCGCCTGGCGCTGGAGCGAGACGAACTGGAGCTGCATTACCAGCCTCAGGTGAGCAGCCTGACGGGCGAGATCCGGGGCGTGGAAGCCTTGTTGCGCTGGCGTGACGCGGAGTTGGGCAACGTCAGCCCGATGCGCTTTATCCCGGTGGCGGAAGCCAGCGGCCTGATCCTGCCGCTCGGCGACTGGGTGCTGACCACCGCCTGCCGCCAGATTCGCGTCTGGATGGATGCGGGAAAACCGGTGCGGGTCGCGGTCAACCTGTCGGCGCGCCAGTTCCGGCAAACGGATCTGGTGCAACGGGTTCAGGCGTTGCTGGACGAACACCTTATTCCCGCTGAGTTGCTGGAGCTGGAAGTCACCGAAAGTGCCCTGATGGAGGATGCGGAAGCCGCGGCTGGGATGCTGGTGGAACTGGCGGAGCTGGGGGTTCAGTTGTCGGTGGACGACTTCGGCACCGGCTACTCCTCCCTTAATTATCTGAAGATGTTCCCTATCAACCGGCTCAAGATCGACCGCGCCTTCGTGCAGGATATTCCCGATGACCCGAGCGATATGATGATCGTCAAGACCATCATCGGACTGGCCCACAACCTGGGCATGGAGCTGGTGGCGGAAGGGGTGGAAACCCAGGAGCAGTTGGATTACCTGCGGGAAAACGGCTGCGAGGAATGCCAGGGTTATTTCTTCAGCAGGCCGGTACCGGCGGTCGAGTGCGAGCGGTTCTTTTCGGGTTCGGCCACGGCGTAGTACATATCTCACAAGTGCCGCATCTCACAAATGCCGCCATCAAATTTGGAATCGGGTGCGGGCCACCCGTTCCGGAGACTCCTGCTACACTCTTTTGGTCCGGGCGCTATGGTCTGAGCCGGCCCGTTGCGCGCGCGCGCGGCGACAGGCCCGGCGCATCAGTCCCGGCTCCACGCCCATCGCTCCCATTCGTTGACCAGATCCGTTGACCAGAGGTTTCCTGATTCATGCTAAAACCCCGTTGGCTCTGCTTCCTGAGCCTTTTTGTAACATCGGTGTCGGCGCCTTTGGTGGCGAACGACCAAGCAGGGATGGGAGAACTGTTGTTTGACACCGCGGCAAGCGCCGACGGAGTGGCCGCAACCGAGGGCGATACGGCTCGCCTGGAGGCGCGCGGGGTCCTGCGGCCGGGCGCCGAAGCCGTGTTGTCCAGCCAGATTGCCGCCCGCGTCGTGGCCATTCCATTCAAGGAAGGCGAGACCTTTGCCGCCGGCGACACACTGGTGAAGCTGGACTGCAACTTCTATGAGGCGCAATTGAGCGCCGCCCAGGCCGCCGCCGCGGCCGCCCGCATCCAATTGGAAAGCGACCAGCAACTGGCCCGGCTGAACTCCATCGGCACGCTGGAAGTGCAGCTGTCGGAAGCCAGGCTGCGTCAGGCCGAGGCGGAGGTGAAGCTCAACCAGGTGCTCACCGACCGCTGTGTCATTAGAGCGCCCTATGCCGGGCGAGTGGTGGAGCGCATGATCCAGCCCCATGAGAGCGTGACCCAGGATACTCGGCTGCTGTCCCTGGTGGCCCAGTCGGTGCCGGAGATCCGCCTGGTGGTTCCTTCCACCTGGCTGGCGTGGCTGCGTCCGGGGATCGCCTTCCAGTTTCGCATTGACGAAACCGGCGCCGTGCTCCCCGCCACCGTCTCCGCCATCGGCGCGCGGATCGATGCAGTGAGCCAGACGCTGCCGGTCACCGCACGCTTTAAGGGCAAGGCCGACGGTCTGACCCCAGGCATGAGCGGCACCGCCCGCTTTGAGGCCTCGTCTCAGGCCAAGGTGCACTAATGGCCGAGCCCCAGTTCAACCCCACGCAGGCCGGCACCCGCCAGGAGCTGCCAAAGGCGGCCTACGCCAGCTTTTCGGCCTTCCTGCAACTGGAGCGGTCCGCGCGCCATGCCCAGACGCCGGAAGCCCTGCGTTATGTCATGGTCAACGAGACCAAACGCCTGCTGGATTACCGTCAGGCGGCCCTGGCCCTGTTCGTGCCGCCCGCCGCTCCCCGCATCGAGGCCATTGCCGGCGTGGCAATTCTGGAGCGCAACGCGCCTTTCCTGCGCTGGCAGGAACGGGTCATGGCCCAGCGTGCGACCACCGAACAGGTGGCGCGGGTCCATCCGGTCGAGGCTACAGACCTGGCGCTCCAGGAGCGGGAGGAATGGTCCGAATGGAGTGCGGCTCATGGTCTCTGGGTGCCTTTGAAAACCCCGGATGAACAACTGATCGGCGCCCTTTGGCTGGCGCGGGACAAACCCTGGCAGACCAGTGAACAGACCCTGGCGGAACAGCTGGCGGATGCCTACGCCCATGCCTGGGTGGCGCTGGTGGGCGAGGCCAAGGCCACCCGCGCACCGCGCAGGTTCAAGGCGCTGCATGGCGCGTTGCTGGCGCTGACCCTGCTGGCGTTGCTGTGCATTCCGGTACGTCAGTCGGTGCTGGCGCCGGCTCAGGTCGTGCCCCTGGAGCCTGACCTGATCGCCGCCCCACTGGATGGGGTGGTCGCCAGTTTCGCGGTGGAACCCAACCAGCAGGTGCAGGCCGGACAGGAACTGTTCCGCTTCGAAGACACCAACCTGCGCAGCCGCCGCGATGTGGCCCAGCGCACGCTGGACGTGGCGAAGGCGGAACTGCACCGCGCCAGCCAGGGCGCCTTTACCGATCGCGAATCCTCCTCCCAGCTGGCCCTGCTGAAGGCGCGGGTGTCCCTGCGCCAGGCGGAACTCGACTATGCCCAGACCCTGCTGGAGCGGGTGGTGGTGCGAGCCGAGCGGGCCGGGGTCGCGGTGTTCTCCGACCAACAACAGTGGATCGGCCGTCCGGTGACCACCGGCGAGCGGATTATGGTGCTGGCGGACCCGGCCAAAAGCGGGCTGCGCATCGACTTGCCCGTGGGGCAGTCGCTGCAGCTGGAACCCGAGGCCGAGGTGGTCCTGTTCCTGGACAGCGATCCGCTGCGTCCCGTGGGCGCCAGCCTGCAGCGGGCCAGTTACGAGGCCGAGCCGCAGGCGGACGGAACCCTGGCTTACCGTCTCGATGCCAACTTCCTGACCGAACAATCACCACCCCGCTTGGGCTTGCGCGGTACCGCCAAGATCTACGGCGAGTCGGCACCCGTCTTTATGTACCTGTTCCGTCGGCCCCTGTCGGCGCTGCGCCAGACCATCGGCTGGTAACCTGAGGGGGAAACATGAGCGTCACTGCCACCATGCCCGGCGCGGCCGCCGCCCCAGAGGTCCGGCTGCCGCCCCTGCGGGACGATCTGCGCCTGTATCCGGCACCGCCCGATGCCGACGGCTCGCCCACCTGGAGTGTCTACGATCCGGTGCGGGGGCGCTACTTTCGGGTCGGGCTGCTGGCGTTTCGGCTGTTGAGTCACTGGCGGCTGGGGCAACCCGAGCGGGTGCTGGAAGCGGCTCTGGCCGGCACCACTCTGAAGGCGGGAGCGGACGATCTGGAAGACATGCTCCGCTTTCTGCGCGCCAACAACCTGATTGCCGGCACCGCCCAGGGACAGCTGGACAGCTATCTGGCCCAGGTGAAAGCCACCAAGGTCGGCTGGGGCAGTTGGCTGCTGCACAACTACCTCTTTATCCGGATTCCCCTGCTGCGCCCCGACCGCTTCCTGGCCCGGAGCTGGCCCTGGGTGCGGCCTCTGTTTACCCGCAACTTCCTGTTCCTGGTGTTGGCCTTGGGGCTGGTGGGCCTGTTCCTGGCCGCGCGGCGCTGGGATGAGTTTGCCGGCACCTTTCTGCATTTCTTTTCCTGGGAGGGGGCGCTGCTGCTGGGCTGCACCATTGCCGTGACCAAGGTGCTGCACGAGTTCGGGCATGCCTATATGGCCAAGCGCTTCGGCTGCCGGGTGCATTCCATGGGCGTGGCCTTTCTGGTGATGTTCCCGGTGCTCTTTACCGATGTCACCGACGCCTGGCGTCTGGTGTCCCGGCGCCAGCGCCTGCTGATCGGCGCCGCCGGCATGCTCACGGAGCTGTCGCTGGCCCTGATCGCCACCTTGCTCTGGAGTTTTCTGCCCGACGGCACCTTGCGCAGCGCCGCCTTTATGGTGGCCACCGTGACCTGGGTGACGACGCTGGCGGTGAATCTCAACCCCATGATGAAGTTCGACGGCTATTTTCTGTTTTCCGACTGGCTGGGCGTTCAGAACCTGCAGGACCGCGCCTTCGCCCTGGCCCGCTGGCGCCTGCGCGAGGCCCTGTTCGGATTGGGCGAGCCGATCCCGGAACTGGTGCCCCGCCGTCTTTATCTCACCATGCTGGCCTGGGCCTATAGTGCCTGGATCTGGCGCTTCTTGTTGTTCATGGGGATTGCCCTGTTGGTGTATCACGCCTTTTTCAAAGTGCTGGGCATCTTTCTGATGCTGGTAGAGATCGTCTGGTTCATTGGCCGCCCCCTCTGGAAGGAAATGGGCGAGTGGTGGCAGCGCCGTGAACAAATTCGGCTTAACCGCAATGTCTGGATCACCCTGTTCTGCCTGGGTGTGGGACTCTGGTTGCTGGTCACCCCCTGGCAGAGCCGGGTGTCGCTGCCCGCAACCTGGGAGAGCGCTGAATACACGGCTTTATATCCCGCCGCCAAGGCCCAGATTCGGGAAATCCATGCCCGGCCCGGCGACCGCCTAGAAGCCGGTCAGTTGCTATATGTACTGGAATCGCCGGACCTGCAGCAGGAAATCGAGCTGGGGCAGCGTGAGCTGGAAATGATTCAGCGCCTGATCCAGCGCCAGGCCGCCAGCAGCGAAACCCTGGAGCAGCTGGGCGTGCTGGAGAGCCAACTGGCGACCGGGCTTGCCAATCTGCGCGGCCTGCGGGAACGTAGCGAGCGGCTGCGGGTAATTGCGCCGGTGGCTGGTCGCCTGACGGACGTGCCCAAGGGGCTCGCACCAGGGCTCTGGGTCAATGAATCCCAGATGCTGGGGCGGCTGGTCAACCTGGACCGGGCCCGGGTGCGGGCCTATGTGAGAGGGGAGGATCTGGACCGGATTCAGCTGGGGGCGCAAGCGCACTTTTATCCGGAAGATCCCTTGTTGAGTGCCAAACCCCTACGGGTAGGCAAGGTGGAGCAGGTGGGGCTGACGGCATTGGATAACCCCTATCTCAGCTCCAGCCATGGCGGCCCCATCGCGGTGCGCGACGACCGCCAGAAAGGCGCGGTGCCGGTGGAGCCCATCTATCGTCTGTATCTGGAGCCAATCGGCAGCACCGAGGAGATTGCGGCGCTGCCGCAAGTCATCCGCGGCAGGGTACAGGTGAGCGCCGAGGCGGTCAGTCCGCTGGGGCGGCTGTGGCGCTTCGTGGCGGCGGTGTTGATTCGGGAGAGTGGGTTTTGAGGTGGAATGGTCTGAGCTGAAGATGGTAGTGGCGCCCACCGAACCCCGCGTACACCACTCGCAAGCTCCTGTTTTTGCTCCCTCTCCCTCTGGGAGAGGGTTGGGGTGAGGGGACTTCCAAGCTGGCTTGTGGCCCGAACTTGATTCCGCGCCTGCCAGACCCTCACCCCCCTAGCCGGGCGCCCCCGCCCCTCTCCCGCAAAGCAGGAGAGGGGAGCTACTATCTGCATCAACGGTAGCCAGTGCCCCGTCTGCGCCCACGCGGTTATTCCAGCTACGTCGACCTCAACGGATATTCTGAGCCAAGTTCAACAAAGCCTGGCAGCGCTCCGCATCCAGCCGAAGGCCAGTGGCTCGCGCCTCCCGAAACATCTCCTTCAGCGTTGCGTCGTCGACAGCATGGACTGGCGCATCGTTTGCGGACGGACGCACCTTGCGCAGGCTTTGCTCCAGGCGCAGGCGATCCTCTTCAGGCAGGCGCCGATCCCGCCATTCCCCTTCGAATAACACCCGCTCCGCCAGCACAAAGTCACTCAGCAGGTTCTGGTACAGCATGGTCTGGTACGCCGAGTGGGGCTGAATCCGCCGGTTCGGATACACCAGCAACAGGGGAAATACCGGCGCCAGCTCAGGCAGATAGCGATTCGGATAGACCTTGGCTTGCCAATACACCTCCGCCAGCCGGGCGTATTGAGCAAAGCCCTGCAGGGCCGTGAAGCTCGACTGCTGCAGCGGCAGGATCTCCACCTTGGGCTTGCTCGGGTCGACGCTGTCGTTGGCCACGTCCACATAGAGGCCACCCAACTGGATGGCGTTCTGAAAATACCTGCCCCGCAGATCGCCCCACACCCGCTTGGCGATGCCACCCTCGGCGATGAACTGACGCAAGGCGCGGATGCCCGGGGTTACCGGTGCCGCCAGCTCCCGTTGCACCAGAGCCAGCACGCCCTTGCAGATCTCCAGGCAGAAGCCGATGGGGTAGCGCGCAAAAGCCGGGTCGGCCTTCCTGGCAATCTCGGCATCGTATTCCTCGCGCAGGCGCAGCAGATCTGCCTCAAGGGCTGCAAGGTTCGGTTGCAGCAGTTGCAGCGTGAGCTGGCGCTGCCGGCCGTTGGTGGGTGCGGGCGCTTCCTGGGTGGCCTGGCGGCTGAGGAAGTCGAGGGTGAGCTGGGGCATTGCGGACCTCTGGCGGATGATTGGGGAGGAGTCTAGTCCGGATGGCGGGAGTTGTCCTACAGCAGGTCTCCGATGTGAGTGTTCACTTGCATAAGTGATTCCCGGAGCCTTCAAGTTATTTAGTAATTTCACGGTTTCGAGCAGGTAAAGACGCAATGCCTGTGCTAAACCTAAGGAAGTTTTTTCTTTCGCAGGCTCGTTCTTCGCTCGTGTAGCGCCCCCACAGACCTGAGCCGCCGAATTGCCTTCCTGCCTTGTGGAGTGGATATGTCGTTGTTCCGGAAAAAGCCCGTTGCCTCTTCTTCTGCAAAAACCAAAACCACTCCACCGAAAGCCTTTCAGAAAAACCCCCTTGCCATAGCCCTCGAACCCCGCTTCCTGCTGGATGCGGCCGCCGTGGCGACCGCGACTGAAGTGGCGGCGGATCAGGCGGCGCAGGATGCGGCGGTGCACCCTGAACAGATCCCGGCGGCGACAGACGATTCTTCACAGGATGCGGCGCAGGCGCTGGCGGAGTTGGCGGTGGCGCCGACCGCCGCGCCTCGCCAGGAGATTGCTTTCATCGATACCGGGATAAATGGTTGGGAAGCGCTTCGCGATGGAGTGCGTGAGGGTGTGGAAGTCATTCTGCTTGATACGAACAGAAATGGGCTGCAGCAAATTTCCGACGCTCTAGAAGGGCGTAATAATCTTGGGGCCATTCATCTCGTATCACATGGCGAAAGTGGTGGGTTCAAAGCCGGCAACGTATGGGTACGAAGTGATAACCTCAGCCTGTATCAGGATGTGCTGACTCAGATCGGCGCTGCGCTCGCGCCTGATGGCGACATCTTACTCTACGGCTGCAAAACTGGCGAAGGCGCAACGGGCTCAGACTTTATTGACAATTTGGCACGTCTAACCCAATCCAATGTGGCGGCTTCCGCCAACAATACCGGAACGCACCTGTTGGGAGGCGATTGGCTACTGGAATCCCAGAGCGGTTCTATCGAAGCGATTAGCATGGGAGTGGGCATGGCAAGCTTCAACGCGTTACTTGCCGCGCCCACAAGCGAGAATTTTGACAGCGTTATGGTCGGGGGGGATGGTCGTAGCTATGGCGGCAGTCCTCGCATATTTAACGGTTGGACGATCACTCTGGTCGATGGCGGAGGAAATAACGTCCCAGAGAGTGGAGACTCACCTAGTTACTTGGACGTGACGTCTAATACTGATGATACACAGTTGGCGAGTAGCGGAGATAATGCTCTGCATGTGTACGGCTTGTTGGGTACGGTGACCGAGGCGCGATTTTCCGCAACCAGTGGCGATGAGTTCTGGCTGCAGTCTTTCCGTATTGAAAATCCAGAAATGAATATAGCTGTGCGCGTGGTTGGATACCGTGATGGTGTTCTGGTGGCGACGCAGAATTTCAGTGCCCCGTTCAATCAAAACGTGCTAGTCACACTCGATCATAATGCTGACTCGGACTGGCAGAATATTGATCAATTCGGCATTGTTCAGCAGGATGGTGAAGCGGACATCCACTTCTACATTGACGATATTACGGTTGCGGCAGCAGTTGCTCCCAATGTCGCCCCCACCCTTGACGCAGGCACCTTTAACTTAGGCGGTACTGATGAAGATACGGCCATAGCAGGCACCCCGGTTGCCACGATCCTCGCCGGCTTGAACTATGCAGATGTCGACAGCGGTGCCCAAAGTGGCATCGCCATTACGGCAACCATCGGCAATGGCACTTGGCAGTACTCCACCAACGGCAGCACCTGGACCGACGTCGGCAGCGTGTCCGGTAA
>JAEZAA010000211.1 GCA_023430625.1 Pseudomonadota bacterium | reverse complement strand
GAGCCTTCACAGAACAGGGTGTATTTGCCGCGCAGTTCCATGCCAGGCATATAAGTGTCTTTGTGTTCGCCATCGCGGCCAACACCCATGTCACCGGTCAGGATACCTTTGACGCTGCCGTCTTCACCGAAGATCACTTCGGCGGCGGCAAAGCCAGGATAGATTTCCGCGCCCAGGGCTTCCGCCTGCTGCGCCAGCCAGCGGCACAGGTTGCCCAGGCTGATGATGTAGTTGCCATGGTTATGCATGTTGCGGGGGACAAATGCATTGGGGATCTTCAACGCACTGTCCTGATTCTTCATCAGGATGATGTCGTCCCGGGTCACCGGCGTATTAAGCGGCTCGCCCATTTCCTTCCAGTTGGGGAAAAGTTCGTTAAGGGCGGTCGGTTCAAATACGGTGCCGGCCAGAATATGGGCACCGACTTCGGAGCCTTTCTCAACCACGCAGAGGGTGATTTCTTCGCCGGACTCCTGGGCCAACTGAAGTAGTCGACAGGCTGCTGAAAGGCCTGCTGGGCCGGCGCCGACGATTACGACGTCAAACTCCATCGATTCACGTTCCACGATAGGTCTCCTTCGTCTACACAACTCTCATTAGAATAGGGGTTCGGTCAAATGCCCGTGGCGTTGCAGCCATACCTTCGAAGCAGGCCTTCAATATCACCCCGCGTTAGAGCGAGGCCGCCCCAGGATGCCGCCGGAAACCCGGTATGACGGGTTTGCAGGCATCGGGCAAACGCCGGGATTATATATGGTTCAACGCATTGAGGATATAACAAATGCCGGCTCAAACAAACGTTTGTTTGAATTTGAGGGGCTTTTCCTTTTAAATACGCCGGTCTGTACTTGGTTCAGATCAAGCAGCTTAAAAATGATGGCGATTTCCACGGCGCGCATTGGCTTTGAAGCGGTTGCTTCATGATTCTAATGCTATTGACCCGATAATTCTTTGCCGTCAGTATTAGGCTGCTTTGTGTGACCCAGGCTCACACCCGTTGCGTCCACGCCGATGCGCACCGTGTCGTGCTTGCGGCAACCGTGCTTGAACGGTATCCCGGAGCAATCGTGCAGACGCTCTGATTGATACAAACGAAACCTGAATCCATCGAATGATACGAGGAATCTATGAAGGTTCTTGTCGCTGTTAAACGAGTCATTGACTATAACGTCAAGGTGCGCGTCAAGCCTGATAACACAGGTGTTGATTTAACCAATGTCAAAATGGCAATGAACCCCTTCTGTGAAATCGCAGTCGAAGAGGCTGTGCGTCTGAAGGAAAAGGGAATTGCTAGCGAGGTTGTGGTTGTTTCCATTGGCCCGCAGGCCGCACAAGAGCAGATCCGTACTGCTCTGGCCCTGGGCGCCGATCGTGGCATCCTGATCCAATCCGATGAAGAGATCCAGTCACTGGCGGCTGCCAAGCTGCTGAAGGCGGTCGTTGAGAAGGAGCAGCCCAAGCTGATCATTCTCGGCAAGCAAGCCATCGACTCCGACAACAACCAGACTGGCCAGATGCTGGCAGCTCTCTGCGGCTATCCGCAGGGCACCTTCGCATCCGAAGTGGCGATTGACGGCGAGAAGGTCAATGTGACTCGTGAAGTAGACGGTGGTCTGGTCACTGTGGCGCTGAACCTGCCGGCCGTGGTAACCACGGATCTTCGTCTGAACGAGCCCCGCTACGCTTCTCTGCCCAACATCATGAAGGCCAAAAAGAAGCCGCTCGAAACGGTCTCTCCTGCTGATCTCGGCGTTGACGTCAAACCGCGTCTGTCCACGTTGAAAGTGGAAGCACCGGCGACCCGTAAGGCCGGTATCAAAGTGAAGAGCGTGGCTGAACTGGTAGACAAACTGAAGAACGAAGCGAAGGTGATCTAATGAGCATTCTTCTTATTGCTGACCACGACAATCAGAAACTCAAGCCTTCAACGCTGAACACCATCGCTGCGGCCAAGCAGATCGGTGGCGACATTGTTGTTCTGGTAGCTGGTCAAAACTGTGGCGGCGTCGCGGAAGCCGCTGCCAAGGCTGAAGGTGTAAGCAAGGTACTGGTTGCTGATGATGCAGCATATGCTCATCAACTGGCAGAGAACCTGAGCCTGCTGGTTGCTGATCTCGGTAAAGGCTACAGCCATATCCTGGCATCTGCCGGTACCACTGGTAAGGATTTCATGCCGCGCGTTGCAGCCCTGCTGGATGTTGCGCAGGTTTCCGACATCATCAAAGTGGTTTCTGCCGACACGTTCGTGCGTCCGATCTATGCGGGTAACGCGATCGCAACCGTTCAGTCCAGCGACAGCATCAAGGTGATCACTGTTCGTGGCACTGGGTTTGATCCAGTTGCAGCTGAAGGTGGTTCTGCTGCAATCGAAGCACTGAACAACGTGCAGAATGCAGGTACCTCTGCGTTCGTTAAAGAAGAAATGGCCAAGTCCGACCGTCCTGAGCTGACCAGCGCAAGCATCGTTATCTCCGGTGGTCGTGGTATGCAGAACGGCGACAACTTTCAGATGCTTGAGAAAGTTGCCGACAAACTGGGTGCCGCCGTTGGTGCATCCCGTGCAGCGGTTGATGCCGGCTTCGTTCCGAACGACATGCAGGTTGGTCAGACTGGTAAAATCGTCGCGCCACAACTGTACATCGCGGTTGGTATTTCCGGTGCGATCCAGCACTTGGCGGGTATGTCTGAATCCAAAGTGATCGTTGCGATCAACAAGGATGAAGAAGCCCCGATTTTCCAAGTTGCGGACTATGGCCTGGTTGGCGACCTGTTCCAACTGGTTCCGGAACTGGAAGCGGAGCTGGAGAAGGTTCTGTAATAGAATCCATCTCGCTCTGATTGAAAAAAACCCCAGCTATTGGCTGTAATGCCAGTCAGTTAAGCCAACTGACTGGCATTTTCTTTTCTAATGGCGTAACGCTGCGGTCGCTTCTTAACAGCTCTTGGATAGACACGCTCTCGCCGCCAAGGTAGGACAAAGGCCGGCGCCATGTCGGTCAGCGCGTTGAGGATGGCGGGCACGTTGCCCGGCGAGACGGCGGGCAAGAGAGTCAGCTCCTTGATGATCATCCCCGCGGCCTGATTGAAGCTGATCTGACAGGGGTGAACGTCCTTCAGGCTGTACGCCATCCGTGCCATCTGGAAGCGCAATAGGTTGTATGCCAGGAGTGTTCCCCACAGCTCTTGCCGGACCATGTCCGGCTTTTTGCTTCTCAGCGTCAGCCGGTTCCCCAGCATGTACTGTTTCATCTCGCGATACCCCAACTCGATCTCCCAGCGGTGGGTATACAGGTCCACGATGTCGGCGCCGGGATAGCGCATGGGGTCCACCATCGACGTCAAGACCTGACACAGCCGACCGTTGACTTCGCGACTGAGTAAGCGAGCGGTCAGGTAGGCAGGCGCTTCCGGCCACTGTCTCCGCGCCTGGGGCGAGAGGGGCAGCGATACCAGGCAGTCGCGCTTACCGAAGCGACGGATCACCTCATAGCGCGCCCCTTTACGCACGGGAATCAGCCAGTGTCGCTCCTTTCCGTGGTCGTGCCAGGCGTGGAGCAAACCCAGGGCGTAAAAGCCACGATCGAACAAGGTGAGAGAGTGATCCGGCGTCTGCCGGATCAAGTCCGCCGCCAGCCTCACTTCGCTGCGCGCGACGCTGTCAAAGGTGGCGGCGGTCAGCAGGTGGCTGGTGAGCTCCATCTGACAGACCATGCGGATTTGGGGGTACTGCGATGCGCCTTCCTGATGGTGCGTGCGTGCAAAGGCGGCTGCATTTTCCTTGGAGTCCGGCGTGCGCCAGACCACTCCGTCGACACCCAACAGGGTCAGACCGCACCAGTGTGGATGCGGCGTGTGCTGATGCCAGAGGGCCTGCGTCTGTTCGAATACCCGCTGTACGGGTTCCGCGCCCAGGCGCTGACGGGCTTGCACGACGGCACTGGGCGCCACGAACGGGCGATTTCCCGGGAGCATGATGTCGAGCTGGTTCACGATCCGACTCATCGGCAGGTGCCGGAACAGGGCCATGCCCACGACGCTCCAAACCATCATTTCCAGCGGTAGTCGGCGCTTGCGCAGCGTGACGGTGCCGGTTTCGTGGAGACATTGCTCGATCAATTCAGGAGAGAGAACTTCTGAAAGAGACGCAAACTGTTCGGGTGTGACTCGGGAGACGGCATCCAATGCCTGACTGAAGTGCATAAAAAATCCGGAATCCATACGGGTGAATTCCGGATTTTCTTTCATTTGATCAGTCCGTTAAAGGACTTAACTGATCGGCATTAAGCTATTGGCTGGGGTTTTTTTATGCTCGGGAATATCTATTTCGGTCGGAGCCGCTTCGTGCGCGCGCGACTTTTGAGCCGGTTTGGCGTTGTAATTGGTTTGAAATCCAGAGCCCCGTGTTGATTGCCTGGTCGAGGTCGATTCCTGTGGTGTAGCCGCAGCCCTGTAAGAGATACAACAAATCTTCGGTGGCAACATTGCCGCCTGCGCCTGGCGCATAAGGGCAGCCGCCGAGTCCGGCAATGGAGGAATCAACGACACGCACGCCAAGTTCCAGGCAGGCATGTATGTTGGCCTGTGCCTGGCCGTAGGTGTCATGGAAATGAATGGCCAGCCGTTCCACGGGTATCTGCTTAGTCGCTTCGCGAATCAGTGCTTGTGCCTGGCTAGGGGTTCCGCAGCCAATGGTGTCGCCGAGTGACACTTCATAGCACCCCAGTTCTATCAGTTGTGCCGCCAGGTCGGCCACCTTTCCGGGATCGACTTGACCTTCATAGGGGCAGCCCAGAACGCAGGAAATATAGCCTCGCACGGGCAGTTGCTTTAGCTTGGCCTGGTTCAGTATGGGCTGAAAGCGCTCGAGGCTTTCGCTGATGCTGCAGTTGGTGTTCTTGCGACTGAAGGTTTCCGTCGCGGCAATAAATATGGCGACCTCATTGGCGCCCGCCTCGACGGCCGCTTCGTAACCTTTCAGGTTTGGAACCAGGGCGGAGTAGCGAACACCCGGGCGTCGATCGATACCGGAAAAGACTTTGTCGCTGCTCGCCATTTGCGGAACCCACTTCGGGGAGACGAAGCTGCCTGCTTCAATGTGGGAAAGTCCCGCGCGGGCCAGGCGGTTAACCAGTTCTATCTTTAATTCGGGCGATAAATGTCCAGGTTCGTTCTGAAGGCCATCGCGGGGACCAACCTCAACAACGCGAACATAATTTGGGGTGTCCTTCATGGGGTTGCCTGCTTCGTCGTGTTGTTGGCAATCGTGAACCAGTAGCTCGAACCATTCTTATAAACAATCGCTATCCCACTGTCAGAAAAGACTTTTGCTTTTTCGGTGTGAGATCCAAGGTCCAGCACCAGGGTATCCTTGTGGTAACGGGCTCGAAGGTAAAGGTCGACTTGTGGCTGCTGGATACGGAATCCATCGGACATGCAGTCCAGGGTCAGTGAGTAACGGATACTGTTGTGGGTCAGCGTAAGTGGTATCTGCTTGCAGTTTGGTGCCACAAGGTCTGTGACCTGATCTTCGCGGGGGTCTGTCTGATGAATCTGGCTGATCTCTTCTTGGGCAAGCCAGGCAATGGCCGCCATATAGATCACTGAGTTCGAGGGCGGCGGGCAGGGCGCACAGAGTTCGGCATGGTGCTGATGGGGAAACTGAGAGGTAACTAATGCCTCTGCGTATGCTGGGAGGGAGCAAGTGCGATGGATGTAATCGAGATTCGTCGCGATACCGCAGGCCGCCGTCGCCTTCAGGGCAGATCGCAAGCGTCGTAACGCCTGTGGGCGGGCCTGATCCCAGGCATATAGCCGGCCTATACGGGCGCCCGTCGCTACGGCAGGCGATCCGGCTTGATGGAGCTCGTTCAGTTGCACCTGAAACACCTGCTCGGGCCGATGCCATAGGCGAATCTGCTGCGGCTCTTCTGGTGTGCTGGCGGCAGGCTGATCTTCGCATGGTGAACCAGCATAAAGATTCGCTTCGAAGCCGTGCCCGATGCGTACCAACGTGCTTTGAGCACAGGGAAGTGGTTCGCCGGCTGCAATGCGGAGCTGCCATTCGACCAGGTTTTGGCCTGTGACCAGGCTGGTTAGTTGCGAATCCACATCAATAAAGGGCTTTAAGCTACTGAAATAAAATCCATCATGCGAATCCAGAACGAAGGAGACCGTTACTCCGCCGACACATTGCAGTGTTCTTGCGCAACGAAGCGCTGCTTCACCAAGGGTCTTGCGGACCCGTTCGGGAAGTGACGAGGTGGGTGATTCCAGAATTACTGCCTGGTGCTGATGGCGGACAGAGCAGTCGCGCTCCGGGAAATGAATACCGTTTCCGTGTTGGTCAATGAATACAGGAATGTCCACAAAGCGTGCATCTGGAACTAGGCGTTCGAGCAGAAGGCGTTGCTTGGCTCCCTGGTTCTTCAGTGCATCTTGCGCGGAGGCAACCGCGGACGGAAGGGATTCGGCGTTTTCCACGATCCGGGTCGCGGCGCCGCCGTCCGGGAAATCCCCGCGGATCAACAGGGGAAAACCGATGCCTTCTGCCTTGGCTAGCAGGGTCGGCAGAGATTGTTCGGAGCCATGGTAGCCCGGTGCCAAGGGTACCTGCGCGTCTTCAACGACAAAGCGAGTAACGGTTTTGCTTTGCAGAAGCTCAATGGATACCGATGTTGATCCGATGTAAATCAAATCGTTATGGCTGCATCTTTCGCTAAATTCTAGGTCATTTGCTAATTTGCCGCAGCCCGGATGTATAGCTTGTGCGCCGCTGGCCTGGGCAATGGCCAAAATCTTCTCGCGAGAGATATTGGGAAAAGAGGGGGATGGAACTTCATCTCCTGAGGTGCTTACTTCGTCGAGCGACCAAGCTTCGTCGGCGAGGTAGACATAGGGTGAGTTACGCTCTGCACCAGAAAAAACCGCAACGGTTTCAATGCCCATGCTCTGGGCCGTGCGGATTACATGGCTCGCGGCTTCGCCGCGGATGGCTACAAGAATCTTGTCAAACCGGTGAGTGGTCAACCTAAACCTCGTTTGTCTGGCAGTATTTAGCGAAGCTCCTTTCTAAAGCGCAAGGTTAAGTGTGCAGGATGGGATAGTCCAGACGGCGCCCAATAATTTCGGGCGCTGCGGCGTAGAGGCTGGTCGCTGTGGGTGAATTGTGGCGGGCGTGAAGGGCTTACTCGCCGTTGAGCTGCTTTAGGAAGCGTTCGTTCATCAGGCTCCATTGATTCAGCTTGCTTGAATCGCCAACCCGCTTGCCGGCGCCGCGCTGCTTGGACAGCCAGAGACCATCGCCGTTGAAGCTGTAGACGGGATACAGGTCCTGGCGTTGGGACGCCGGCAAGATCTGATTGGCCAGGTTGTCCAGAATCAGGGGCTCGGCATCCGGGGTCGGGTAGTAGGCCAGGACCATGTGGGCTTGGTTCAGCTTGAGTGCTTTGACATAGGTGATGCGTAGCTTTTCCTCGGGTACGCCCATTTGTCGCAGCGTAAAGTATTTGGCGATCGAGTAGTCCTCGCAGTCGCCAGCGCCGGAGGTTAACAGCTCAAAAGGTGTTGCCCAGTAGTCATCCACTTTCCAGTGGTCAATGTCGTTCATGTATTTGACTTGGTTGAAGAACGAATTAACCAGCAGAAGCTTGCGGTTTTCCGGAAGGCTTGAGGGAGAGTTCAATAACTGTTGCCAGCGTTCGAAACGGCTGCGTGTTTCAGGGCTAAACTGGGCTTGCACCTGATCGAGCAGCTGCGGGGTCAGCTCCAGCGCATTCGCCGACGGAGCGCAAATAAGCGTCGCGCATAGCAATGCGATCAAGCGCAGGGCCCAGATTCGAATCATTGATTGCTGCATAGATAAATCGTTGCATCGGTGCCAGCAGCGAGGAAAGCTGCCAACCACATGGGCTCCCCGCACAATGACAGGGAAGGACATTCTGGGGCACCTGATGGACGCATCAGACTGGCGCGAGAGGCTCGCGATTAGATCTGGCGTTGTCCTGGCCCAGGATAACGCCCATCCTTGGAGTTGCTATGAGTATAGTTGCAGTTGTGGCTAATGAAGATTGCCCGTTCATGAGAATTTGTTCATGAACGGTCAAAAAGCCATCAGCCGGATTGGTTATTGATTCATGATCCGTTGGCGCAGTTGCTGAAGTCGTTCACGAATCTCCTGTTTGCGCTCTTCGCTGAGGGCGTCGAGACCATAGGATGGTGTCGGCGTGGCCTCGGGTGCGGACTCGGCTGCGTCCGGCGTCACGGCATCAGGCGACGTGTCGGCAGTGGCTTCAGGCGTGCTTTCCTCCTGATATGTCTGCTCTTCCTGGTAGGTCTGTTCCTGATAGCTCTGGTCATCCTGATAGCTGGGCTCTTCCACTGGGGCTTCGCTATAGGAAGAGATGGATGAACTGTTATCGCCACTGTCCTCTGGGAAGTAGAGGTTCTCCAGTCGGCCCCGACGCTCAATCACAATCCGGGTCGGGTAAATTGCCCGCAATTTGGCGTCGCCCGGCAGGGTATCGCCAATCAAGTAGACCTGGGTTTGCTGATCCGGGCCTTCCACCAAGGCGCTGGCGAGCCCGTCAGTGTCGCTCGCCGATACGCCGCGCAGGGTCAGTCGGAGATTGGTGGCGGGCAGATTTTCCGTCTGCAATGGCTGGTCCTCCGTTTTTGCCGGAGGTTCGCCGAACAGATGCGCATTCGCCAATTGCTGGGCATTGGGTGCGTTGGATTTCGCCGGAGCCTGCGTTTGCACGGGTGCCTCTGGCGTTACCATTTCGTCATTTTGCTGCCAGAGGCGATAACCCTGGAGGCTGAAACTTGCAACCATACCCGCGGTCAAAGCGATTGCAGCTGCGAGAGGTGCTTTACTGGTAATGAAAGCTTTGTCCATGGTCATCGCTTTTAAATTCGTTGATTCCTGCAAGGCAGTGTAATAGTTTTCCGCTGATTCCGCTGCTCCTGGCATGGTTTGAACCTGTCGGCCTCCTGCTGACAGCGTTTGCAACATAGCAGAATGCACATCCAAGTAAAAATACTCTGGTCACAGACTGGGCACCAAAGCTGAAAATCTCGCGGCGAGATGTGAGTGAGGGCTGTATCTCCTGCATCTGATGTGACGGGGCCAACAGCAGAAATGCTAAAGCCTTGTTAAACTGTGTAATGCGAGTTAAACAAGATCCAGTATCCCGCACGGCTGGAGAAGAGGTTTAAGTTGGACAAACAAATCGTTGAAGCCAAAGATTTACGCCCGGTCGAATGGCGTTTGCCATTTTCCTTCGCCAAGCGCCATGGTGTGCTGATTACTCAGGCAACCGGAGGTAAGGAACAGCGCGTTTTGTATCGGCCCGGCCTGGATCCCGATGTTTTTGCCGAGGTGAACCGGCTGACGCTGGGGCAGTTGCGGTTTCAGCAGATTGAGGCCGAGGCATTCGATTCTGAATTGTCCCAGGCTTATCAGAATGATTCCGCCGAAGCCATGCAGATGGTTGAGGGCCTCGGCGATGATATGGACCTGGCGAGCCTGGCCAACTCCGTTCCCGAAACTGAGGATTTGCTTGAGCAGGAAGACGACGCGCCGATCATTCGTTTGATCAATGCGATCCTGACCGAAGCGGTGAAGACCAGCGCCTCCGATATTCACATCGAGACCTTTGAAAAGGAACTCGTGGTCCGCTTCCGGGTGGACGGTGTGCTGCGGGAGATCGTGAAGCCGAAGCGGGCGCTGGCGTCGTTGCTGGTGTCGCGGATCAAGGTAATGGCGCGCCTGGATATTGCCGAGAAGCGGGTCCCGCAGGACGGTCGTATTTCACTGCGGGTTGGCGGGCGCGAAGTGGATATCCGGGTATCGACCATGCCATCGGCCAATGGCGAGCGCATCGTACTGCGTCTGCTCGACAAGCAGGCAGGCCGTTTGCGGGTTGAGAACCTCGGGATGTCGGTCCGCGATGAAAAACTGTTGATCGACCTGATCAATCGGCCCCACGGGATCATCCTGGTGACGGGTCCCACCGGTTCCGGTAAGACCACGACGCTGTATGCGTCCCTGTCCCAGATCAACGATAAGACGCGCAACATCCTGACGGTCGAAGATCCTATCGAATATAACCTGCCGGGTATCGGTCAGACCCAGGTCAACACCAAGGTCGACATGACGTTCGCCCGCGGACTGCGGGCAATTCTGCGTCAGGACCCGGACGTGGTGATGATCGGTGAGATTCGTGACCTTGAAACGGCGGAAATTGCCGTTCAGGCCTCCTTGACCGGTCACTTGGTATTGTCGACGCTGCACACCAACAGTGCGGTTGGTGCTGTGACCCGTTTGATCGACATGGGCGTGGAGCCGTTCCTGATCTCATCAAGTTTGATCGGTGTACTGGCGCAGCGTCTGGTGCGCGTACTCTGCTCGAACTGTAAGGAAGGTTATGTCCCCGACGAGGACATTTGCGAGTTCCTGCAGGCTGATCCCAAGGCGCCGCCCCAGATTTACCGTGCCAAAGGCTGTCCGGAGTGCAACCAGCTTGGCTATCGGGGCCGGATGGGTATCTATGAGCTGATCGCCATTGACGAGCCCATGCGGTCGTTGATCCATCGCCAGGTCGGTGAGATGGAGATGGAGCGCCACGCGCGTACGAGTGGCCCGAGCATTCATGCCGATGGCGTCGCCAAGGTGTTGCAGGGGCTTACGTCCGTCGAAGAAGTGTTGCGCGTCACTCACCGGGGTTAATCTATGGCAGCGTATGAGTTTCGCGCGCTTGATGCGAGCGGTCGCCAGCAAAAGGGAGTTCTCGAGGCCGATAGCGCCCGCCAGATCCGTCAGCAATTGAGGGATAAAGGTTGGACGCCGCTCGCGGTCGAGCCTTCTGTGCAAAAGCAGAACAAACCAAATGCCTTCCGGCGCTTTGGTGGCGGCTTGAGCGCGCGGGATCTGGCGTTGGTGACACGGCAGTTGGCCACACTGATTCAATCCGGTATTCCGGTCGAAGAAGCTTTGTACGCAGTGTCCCAACAGAGCGAAAAGGCCCGGATACGCAGCATGATGATGGCCATTCGCGCCAAAGTGCTTGAGGGGTATCCTTTAGCCGAGAGCTTGGCGGAGTTTCCAAATGCCTTTCCCACGCTGTATCGCTCCACGGTGGCGGCCGGCGAACATGCCGGCCATATGGATCTGGTGCTTGAGCGGCTTGCCGATTACACGGAAGCACGCCAGTTGTCCCGCCAGAAAATTCAGCTGGCGGCGGTCTATCCGCTGATTCTGAGCGTGGTCGCCATCGGCATCGTGGTATTCCTGCTTGGTTATGTAGTACCGGACATCATCAAGGTGTTCATTAACAACGGTCAGGAGTTGCCTGCGCTTACCGAAGGTCTTCTTGCAGTTAGTGGATTTGTGACCGGATATGGTTTCTATATCTTCGCGTTTCTTGTCATTGCAGGCGTCGCTTTCACCTGGATGATGCGCAAGCCCGCCTTCCGGTTTCGCGTACACCAGCAGATGCTCAACATTCCCTTCGTGAAACGCATGACTCGAGGAATGAACACGGCTAGGTTTGCGAGTACGCTCAGCATCCTGACCACGAGTGGTGTTCCCTTGGTGGATGCCATGAAGATTGCGGGAGAGGTGTTGTCGAACGAATGCTTGAAGGCGTCGTTGGGGGAAGCTGCGCAGAAAGTCAGGGAAGGTGGCAGCCTGTACAACGCGTTGGAGCAGACGGGCTACTTTCCGCCCATGATGCTGCACATGATTGCCAGCGGCGAATCAAGTGGTGAGCTGGATCAGATGCTGGAGCGTACGGCGCGGAACCAGGACAACGATCTGCAAGGCCTGATTGCGACCATGGTGGGACTGTTCGAGCCTTTTATGTTGTTGTTCATGGGGGCGGTCGTCCTATTGATTGTCATGGCGATCATGTTGCCGATTCTGCAGATGAGCAACCTGGTTGGCTAAGGCAATAGCCGGAGTCTTCGAGAGCCACTGCATCGAATGTAACTAGATCGAAAGCAATTAGATTGAAAGGCTGCCACTGAGATGCCAGCGGGCAGTGAGTAATTAGTCAGCTATATCAAGAGAAGATGTCAACACAACAGGAAGCAACTATGTCAGTTCAGCAATACCTCAGAAAGAAGGACCTGCGCAACGCCAAAGGTTTCACCCTCATTGAGATCATGGTGGTGATGGTTATCCTGGCGCTGCTCATCGCGGCCGTGGCCCCTAACATTCTGGGACAGGCGGATAAGGCCCGCATCACGATCGCCAAACAGGATATCCGTAATCTGGCCAACGCGCTCGACATGTACCGCCTGGATAACCATAGCTATCCAAGCACCGAGCAGGGATTGCAGGCGTTGATCGAGAAGCCGACTGGCTTCCCCGAGCCAAAGAACTGGAACAAGGGCGGCTACGTCAAATCGCTGCCCAAGGATCCCTGGGGCAATGATTACCAGTATGTAGCGCCCGGTGCCAATGGCCCCTTCGATCTGTATTCCTTTGGCGCCGATGGTAAGGATGGCGGCGAGGAAGACGATGCCGACATCGGTAACTGGAACCTTGAGTAATTCCTTTCAGCAAGGCCAAAGCACAATCCTGGGCACCAGAAGGCAGACAGGCTTTACCCTGATCGAAATTCTGGTGGTCATGGTATTGGTCGCCTTATTGGCGGGCGTCGTTGCGTTTTCCATTGGTCAGGGCAACGAACGTCGGGAGCTTGCGAATGAAGCCAAGCGGTTTCACGCGGTGTTGCGCATGGCGGCTGACGAGGCGATCTACCAGAACATTGAGATTGGCGTCGGTCTCGACGAGAAGGGCTACGAGTTCCTTGGTTATGACGAAGAGGAGCGGGCCTGGACCAGCATGCCGCAGGATTTCATGCGCGCACGCGACTTCCCGGATTGGGTTCTCGTGGAGTTTAACCGGGAAGAGCAAGCCGCACAGTTGCCGGTCAAGGAGGATAACGAGCTGGGTGAGGAAGAGCAGCGGGTGCCGGAGTTCGTGCTGTTTTCCAGCGGCGAATCGACACCGTTTCGGATCCAGCTCAGTGTGAAGGGCGATCAGGACTATGCCTTGGTCATTTCTAGTGACGGCATCAATGAGATCGCTTATGAAGAACCCGGTGACAGCGATGAGAATGAGCGTCGTCGTTTGTAATCAGCAGGATCCTTGACTGACCATGAACCCAAACGCTGCATGCAGGCAATCCGCCCGTGGTTTCACCTTGATCGAGGTGATGGTGGCGCTCACCATTTTTGCCTTTTGTGCCGTGTCCATGGTGCAGGTGCTTACCCAGGCGGTGGATAACTTCAGCAAAATCGAACGCAAGACGTTCGGTACCTGGATTGCTGAGAATAAGTTGAGCGAACTACGGCTACAGCCAGAATTCCCCTCCATTGGTGAGAAGGAGGTGGACCTCGAATATTCCAATCGGGAGTGGCTGGTGAAGACGAAGGTTATAAAGACGGAGCTTGCGACCATGCGGCGCGTGGAAGTAGAGGTATACCTGCGCGAGCCCAATATCAAAGAACCGGTTTTTGTCGCGGGTTTGTCCGGATTCGTGGGTGAAAGTTAAGTGCAGACTACTCCGGGATTCCCGTCTTCGCAGAGCAACGGTGTGATGTCCCCGCGAGGGCGTGCGCGCGGCTTCACACTGATTGAAGTACTGATCGCCATTACCATTACCGGCATGATCGGTGTCGGCACCTACCAGCTTTTCTCCCGCGTTTTGATGACCCAGGAGGCGATGGAAACCCGGAGCGAGAAGCTCGAGCGGTTGCAGCGCACCATGGCATTCCTGAGTCGTGATTTTCAGCAGTTGGCACCGCGCCCAATTCGCAATGAATATGGCGACTATGAGTTTGCCTTAAGTAATCGCAACACCCTGTACCTTGTCGAGTTGACCCGGTTCGGCTGGCGAAATCCGTTGCTTGCGGCGCGCAGCGAAATGCAGCGGGTTAGCTATGAGCTGGACGATGAGGGAAAGCTCTATCGTAACTACTATCGCGTGTTGGACCGGGCGCAGGATAGTCAGCCGCTCAGTCAGGAGCTGCTGGATAAAGTACAGGAAGTGACGTTGCGCTTTCTGAACGGGGAAAACAAATGGCAGGAGTATTGGCCGAATGAGGCGGTGATGGGGAAATCCCAGAACCAAGGTACCGGCGCCCGCTATAACCCGGTCTATGAAACATTGCCACGGGCCATTGAAATTCGGATCCAGCATGAGGAGTTCGGTGTCATGACCCGTCTTTTTGAGATTGCTGGCCGCGAGGAAACCGGCGGCTTTGGCGAGAACCCGTCAGGCAGTGGCGGAAATAACGTCGGCGGAAATCAGGACGGCGGGGAGCTCGGCGACTGATGCGGATCACTCAGCAACTGAGGCGAATTAATCAGCAACGGGGCGTTGCCCTGGTTGCGGTACTGCTGATCTTTGCCCTGATCAGTGTCCTGGCCGCCGGCATGATCAGTCGTCAGCGCTTGCAGATTCACCAGAGCATGAATCTGTTGAGTCAGACCCAGGCTTACCAGTTGGCACAAGGCGTCGAGGTGTTTGCGCGCCAGCAACTCGTTGAGGATTTCAAAGAGAACAAGGACGCTGATACGTTGGAAGAGGCGTTCTTGAAGCATGCGATCGTATATGCAGAGCCGACATTTTCAATTGAAGGTCAATTGGATGATCTGCAGGGGCGCTTTAACCTTAATAGCTTGGTGAATACTCAGACGGGCCAAGTGAATACGGCTTCACTCCAGTTTTTCCAGAATCTGTTGTTCCAGCTGGGCATCACAGATGTGCGCATCGAACCTATTATCGAATGGATGGATCCAAATGAGCAGGTTGAGCATCCTGGCGGCGTGGAGGACAGCAATTATTTAGGCAAGGATGTGCCATACCGTACCGCTAACGGCCCCTTCCAGAGCACCAGTGAATTGCTTTTGATCGAGAGTGTTACGCAGGAAAGTTATGAGAGGCTTGAGCCATACGTGACGGCTTTGCCGCCTCAGGTGAATAAGATCAACATTAACACTGCATCTGCGCCAATTCTGCAGAGCCTCAATATCGAGATTACTCCGACTCAGGCTCAGGAATTGTTGGAAGTGCGGGAAAATGAGAAGGGTTTCAAGACACTGCAGGAGTTTCTTTCGCAGCCGGCGTTGCCACCAGGTGTGCAGCAGCACGCAGACCTGCTCGATGTTAAGAGCGAGTATTTCCAGTTGACAGCCCGTGGAATTTTTGACGGCCGCACCAGCCG
Source organism: Pseudomonadota bacterium (assembly GCA_023430625.1). GTDB lineage: Bacteria > Pseudomonadota > Gammaproteobacteria > Pseudomonadales > Oleiphilaceae > JAEZAA01. The sequence goes on along the minus strand of JAEZAA010000211.1, from coordinate 39,720 downwards.
TCTGGTCAGCGTTCTTTATCGGGGGCCGCAGGGTGGTATCCAGGTGATCCGGCGTGATCAAAGCCTGAAGTATCCGATCAACAAGCCAGTCTTTGCACTGGAATGAAGCGTAAGCGTTAACTATATTTCGTGAATGCTGTATAGAAGTAGCCGGGCGCTTATCGCCCGGACGACCTGGTATTGGTTGCACAAGTGATCTAGTTCCTCGCCTCTGGCCGTAACTTAGGGAACAATCATACTTTGCGCAGAGTGTAGTGGTGGGGCAGGTTGCCCGGCCGCTGCCAAACAACGAGATTCGGGCTCGAGAATCCTAAGGTTCATACATGTCTGTTCGATTGTATATTCGCGTACCTACTGCCGAGCTTCAGCCCGAGACCTGGGATGAAGTGGAATGGGCGATGTTCCGTCCCAATGGCGAACGTATCGCCGCCGGGGTGGGTTCCCGGGAGCAAATCGAGACGCTGCTGGAACAGAATGGCCTGCGGGATGTTGGCCTGACCTTGCTGGTTCCCGCACAGACTGTGGTCAGCTGCCGGGCGGCCATTCCCGCGCGCCAGGCCCGATATATCCAGCAGGCTCTGCCTTACGCGGTGGAAGAAAGCATCGCGCAGGATATCGAGACCATGCACCTGGCGGCGTCCCGTAAAGCGGAAAAGGGCGTTTACCACGTGTTGGGCGTACCGCGCCACGCCATGGAGGTTTGGTCAGACTATGCCAAAGCCACGGAGTATGATCTGCGGGGCATCTATCCTGATGCCTTGACGCTTCCTTACATGGATTTGCACTGGAGCCTGTGTATTGAAGGCGATCACGCGCTGCTGAGATTTGGACCGCAGGAATGCTTGCGGATGGCCAAGGCCAACCTCGCCCAGTACATGGATCTCAAGATTCAACGCCTGAATCTGGAAGATGCAACACTTCAGTTGCGGGTATTCGTGCACGAAGATGAGCTTGAGGACAACCGCGTCTTGCTGGCGGAACTGGCTCAGATCGAGAACGTTCAGGTTCAGCAGGAGGCGATCAAGATCAGTCCCTTCGAGCTGCTGTGTGAATCCCTGCAGCATCAAAGTGATCTGATTAACCTGTGCCAGGGTAGTTACGCGGTGCAATCCGACCGCAAGTCCAGCCTGAAGCGCTGGGTGCCCGCCTTGGCAATTGCTGCGACCTGGTTTGTGGTGCAAGTGGGTATCGACCTGGGCACAGGCTATTACTATCAGCAGAAGGCTGATGAATTCGCAGCCGAGGCGCGCGCGACCTATCTCAACATTTTTCCCAACGACCGTCGGGTTTCCGATGTTCGCCGCAGCCTGGAAGGCAAACTGCGCATGGCGCAATCCAGCGGTGGCGGCACCACATTCCTGGGGCTGTTGTCCGATGCCGGCTATCAGCTCATGCAGCAGCCTAATCGGCAGTCTTTCACCTTGCGCAGCATGAATTACAATCGCCAGCGCGGCGAACTGAGCATCGATGTCCAGGCTGGAAGCTTCGATCAATTGGACCGTTACAAGCAGGCGCTGGCGGCCACTGGCTATAACGTGGAAATTGGTTCTGCCATCAACGAAAAGAATTCCGTACGGAGCCGTATGACCATTAGCGGAGGTGGCTCGTGAGCCTGAAAGAGAAGTTGCTTCAGAGCGGCCCGGCGAAAAAAGCCTCTCACTGGTTTTACAACCTGCCACAACGGGATCAGGACGCACTCAAGTACCTCAGCGCTGCTGTGGTGATCGTGTTGATTTATCTGATGATCTGGCTGCCGGTCCAGAATTATACCGAGCGCGCCGAGCGGGCTGTGGAGCGGGAGAGCGAGACGCTTGCCTGGATCAAGCAGAACGAACCGGCCGCCCGTGAGTTGGCAGCACGGGGAGGGAGTGGTTCCACGTCGAATCTGGCAGGGCAATCATTCCTATCCGCAGTTGGTAACTCGGCCAAACAGTTCCAGATCGAGCTGAGACGGTTCGAGCCCGAAGGCGACCGTAAAATGCGGGTTTGGCTCGAGCGTGTGCCGTTTAATCAGATGCTGCTCTGGCTCGACAGTCTGGAGAAGCAGTTCGGTGTGCAAGTAGAGCAAATTTCCGTGGATCGGGATGATACGCCGGGCGTGGTGACCGCAAGGCTCACGTTGATCCTGTCCTAACGATGCCGTGGCGGTTTCCCGCCCTGGCACATCTCTCTGAAACGGTGAGTCATTCTCTTACCTAATGGTAAGGTTGCCTCACCGTTTTAAACGGTTATAGTTGGACCTAAACGATTCTAGCTGGGCCTTAACGGTCATAGCTGGATTTTAACTGGATTCTAGATCCTAGTTGGAGCAGGCATGCGAAACGCAGCTCGACCAACTGTCGGAGCCGGTGCAGGTTTCCGTGATGCACACAGAGCGGTCCATCTGTGTACGTCGCCCCCAGTGTTTTTGACGGAGTCCTGTTTGTTTTCAGTGGAGCGGAGAGAATAACAATGCTAAGCCAGCGCGCCATTGCTGAACCTGAACTCGTGAGACTTGACCCCGGAGCGCTCGGGGAAGCCAAGTCACTCCTCTATAACGCGTATCGTCACGAGCCAACCTTTCAATACCTGTTCGATGCCTCTCGACCCGGCTATGACCAGCGTGTTCGCGCGACGATCCGGGAAGGTATCGAGCTGCATTTTGCTAACCAGCAGGATGCCATCGGTCTGGTGGCAGACGGCGCGCTCGTCGCAGTCGCTTTTATCAGCCGGCCCGAACTTCGCATGAACTTGGCGGATCAGCTTAACTGGCGTGTCCGCATGATGTTAACTGCCGGGCTGTCATCGACTCGCCGTTACATCGAATATCATCGGCAAGTCACGGAGTGTTTGCCTTCTGATGTGCATCATCACTTGCCGTTACTCGGGGTACATCCGCAGCACCAAAGCCGCGGCTATGGCCGGCAGTTGATGCAGGCGGTCGAGAAAATTTGTCGAGAAAGTCCCCTTAGTACGGGTATCGGCTTGGACACTGGAAACTCACGCTACCTCAAGTTCTATGAATCCTTGGGATATCGCAAGGTGGGTGAGGTCAAGCTAGGCAAGGTGTCCGAGAACGTCTTATTCAAGGCTTGTATCTAGGCCAGTGCTTTGTCTGCGCCTGTGGCTTGGATACTAGCCGGTAATGAACGCCTTTAAGGCCTCAGGAGCGAGTGTGGTAAGCCAGCATCCCCAGTTAGACACAGCGCCATCGGACAGCGTTTCATCAAGCAGTGCACAAGACTCATACGAGTTCGACTTGTTCGTGATCGGCGCGGGATCTGGTGGCGTGCGTGCGGCCCGGATGGCGGCGGCGACCGGAGCACGGGTTGGGGTTGCCGAGGAGCGGTATTTCGGCGGCACCTGTGTCAATGTCGGCTGCGTGCCCAAGAAGCTTTTCGTGTACGCATCACACTATTCCGAAGACTTTGAGGACAGCAGGGGATTTGGCTGGAATCTACCCCATAAGCCAGATTTTGACTGGGCGACGTTGCGCGACAACAAGGACCGGGAAATCGCCCGGCTCAACGGCATCTACGTCAACATGCTGCAGAAAGCCGGCGTCACCATCTTCGAGGGCCGCGCTGTCGTGGCTGGCCCCAATCTTGTCCGGGTCAACGATCGTGAACACAGGGTCCGGCACATCCTGATTGCCACTGGCTCCTGGCCTTTCGTGCCTCATTTTCCTGGCTCGGAATGGATTAAAACCTCCAATGATTTTTTCCACCTCGAAAGCCTGCCTTCGACCGCCGTTGTCGTCGGCGGCGGTTATATTGCGGTGGAACTCGCGGGTATCCTCAATGGGCTTGGCGTACAAACCACGCTGGTTTATCGCGGGGACCTCATCTTGCGCGGCTTTGACCGCCAGATCCGCGAGTTTGTGACTGAGGAGTTGCAGAAAAAAGGCGTCCAGCTACTTCTCAATGCGGACGTGCGCGAGGTGCGGCGGATCGCGGAGAATGACTTTGTGGTCCAGCTGTCGCCGGGCGATGAACTACAGGCCGGGTTGGTTCTTTATGCCACCGGTCGTAAACCCCTGGTTCATGGCATGGGGCTGGAGGAGCTGGGTGTCCAGTTGAACGTACTGGGCGAGATCGAAGTGGATCAGTTCTACCAGAGCAACGTGCCGGGCATCTATGCGCTTGGCGACATTACGCCTGGCCCCAAACTGACGCCGGTGGCCCTGGCCGAAGCCATGTGCCTGGTGCGGCATCTGTTTCAGGGAAGTCAGGACACCCTGGATTACAGCAATATCCCAACGGCGGTGTTCTGCCAGCCAAATATAGGCACGGTCGGCCTGACCGAAGAGGAGGCTCGTGAACAATACACCGCGATTCGCGTGTATGAAACCAGCTTCCGGCCCATGAAGGGCACCATGAGCGGTAGTGCCGAGCGAACCTACATGAAGCTTCTGGTCGTTGATGAAAGCGATCTGGTGATCGGCGCCCATATGGTCGGGCCGGACGCAGGGGAGTTGATCCAGGGCATTGCCGTGGCGATCCGTGCCGGGGCGACCAAACGTATGTTCGACACGACCATCGGCATTCATCCCACCGCTGCGGAAGAGTTCGTGACACTCAGGGAAGTGACCCGGCGCTGAGGCACTACAGTGCGCGCGCGTTGGTGGCGAAGGGGCGGTGTGGCTGCCTCTTAACCTTTAGGCCAATGCTCCAGAATGGCTTTCGCGGTCTCGTAGCCACTCATATAAGCATCTTCAATTCTTCCTGCGCCCGTCCAGTCACCACAGCAGTAGAGGTGGCGACCCTCCTCCCGTAGAACCCTGGCTGATGCAGACCCGGCACCAAGGCGGGCTTGCGGCCAGTACAGCAAGTCGTAGGCCACTGGTGTGCCCAAGTTACGTTGCAGGACCCGGATGAGCAGGCCTGTGGCGAGTATCTGGAGTTGCCGTGGAGCCACGTCTCGATGCAACGCAGACCACTGGGGATTGAACTGGATCAGCCAGGTATCGAGCAGGTCCCGGCCACGCCGGCTGGGCTTGGCGCTGTTGTGAGAAATCCAGGAGATCTCAGGAATTTTCGTGAAAATGCCGCCAATGTCCGCGATCCCCGTGGCGGTGCTGGCATTGTCGAAACCCAAAGCGACAGACCAGGCCGGCTCATATCGGACTGCCTCAAGTGTGTCGCGCAGTACGCTCGACGCCGGCAGCAGGGGTTCAATCCGGGGCGCCGGAAGTGCCAGTACAACCACGTCGAATACTTCCGATGGGCTGTTTTGCGCGGTCTTAAAGGAAAACTGGTTGCCCTTAGTGTCGATTTCCCGGATCTCCTGGCCATAACGGATATCCAGGTTTCCGGCGAGCACTGTAGAGAGATGCTGCATACCGCCAACGCCGACGTAGCGAACTTCCCGGTCAGGTGACGGGCGCAGAATACCGTCTTCGAAGCAATAAGGTGCAAATTCCCACACCTTGATGATGCCGTCCTGTAGCCAGCGCTCGGCTTGACTGCGAAAGTGCGGGTCGCGTGCGGTGAAATACTGAGCGCCGTGATCGATCAGCGCCCAGTCTGTCTGATGGGTCAGCAGACGTCCGCCTGCCTGGCTACCGGCCTCGAACAGAGTCACGTCGAGCCCACTTTGCTTGAGTGTGGTGGCCGCCGCGAGTCCCGCAATCCCGGCACCGACGACGGCAACCTTTGGCTTTTTGGCTTTTGTGCGGAACAGCCAGCTAAACATCCGCAGCGCACCTCCGTCAAAAACTGGCAATGGCCGGGCAAGAGATGAAGCAGCCCCGGACGGTGTGGCATTAAACACCAGGTGTGGGTTTACGTCCACAGGGGGCAGGCCCACAATGTGGTAGCCAGGTTCTAGATTGAGAGGGAGTTCGCCGATGATTGCGGCTTTAATGGGACGTGAAGACCGCTCGCCGATCAGTTTGACGGGACGGTTCACCGGACAGGTCTGGGTTCGTAATCAGCTTTCGCCGAAGGGGCTGGACACCACCGCCGGGCGCTGGCTCTACCGCATGTTGATCCCGCTGGATCTTGCCTGCGACTGGCTTCAGGGTGTCAGCCTGGAAACCATGCTGCTACATCGGCATAAAGGGATTGATCGGCTGACCGCCGAGCTGGTGCAGCGGCATCCTGATATTCAGATTCTCGAAATCGCATGCGGGCTGTCGGCACGGGCCTGGCGCCTGTTTCAGGGGCATATTCTGCCGCCCTCGGTGCTGAAGGACGTCCGGTACATTGAGACGGATTTACCCGACGTGGTCGAACACAAGGCTCATCTTTATCGGGGGATGGGCTTTACTGAGGCCCACCATCAAATCCGTGGCTGCAATATCCTGCGTTCGGACGGGCCATTGAGCCCAGAATCAATCATTGCTGATCTTGATCCAGCCAGGCCTCTGCTCGTTATCACCGAAGGGCTCGTCAACTATTTTCCGCTGACCATAATGCAGGCCTTCTGGCAACGGCTAGCGCGCGCGTTCGTCCGGTTCCCGCACGGATATTACCTGGCGGATATCTGGCCCAGATTACCTGAGTACCATGGGTTCCCACTTCGGAGCCTGGCGCTAAAAGGTTATGAGGTGATTACGCATCAGCCGGCACCCTTGCATTTCGAAGACGATGCGGACATTCAACGGGGATTCGCGGAGGTCGGCTTTGCGCACACCGAGGTGTTCGACCCTGATCACTGGCCGACGGGAGAAAGCGCACGGTCGATGAGAAGACGAACCCTGTTCCGCCTGATTCGCGCGCAACTGGTTGGCGAGTAAAGCTCAGGGACCTAATCGGGCCGGGTTGTAATTCTTACAGGGACGTTCGGCATGAATTGCCGGGCCTGCGCGGCTTCCTGATGAGCTGCTTCTAATCCTCCTTCTCTAGGAACGCCCGGTCTGCTGCGGCAACGGCGGCTGGCCAGCATTCCGGATTGAACGCCGTGACGCTGGCATATGGTTTGCTGCTCCTTAGCGAGTCCAGGGAGCCCGTACAGGAGTCTCTCGAATGCCAATCACAAAGCCACCCAGCCTTCATCTATCGCACATGCAAAAGGGCGCGTAAGCAAAGAGGCCTATGAGCCGTGTGCGGCGTTAACAGGTGATACCAAGGAGGTATTCAATCATGGCACAGCGACAATATCCTCATGACTACAGCGATCGGCCGGAGCGAATCCCTGAGCGTGAACGAGAATGGCAGCAGGGGCGCAACGCGGAGTATCAGGCCCGGGGTTGGGCGCCGGATACGGATCGGGACAGCGCGCTCGGGGAGTATTATCCGACCGACCATTACAATCCGGACGAAGATGCTTTTTTCGACGAGTCCGAGTTCACGGGTGCCCGGCAACCGCGCTCACTGGCAGACAATCGCCAGACTGGCTACGGCTACCATTACGGTGAGCGTAGTCGTGGCTATGGTGAAGAAGGCCGTGGCTATCGCGAGGAGCGGGGTGACTCCATGGGCGGCTATGGTGTGGCGTACAAAGAGGCGGCCAGCCGCCGTCGTGCCGCCATGTTAGACGCACAGGGCAGCGACGAGTCGGACTACTTTGAAGGCAGTGCCCAGCGCCAAGGTTTTAGACAAGCACACCGGCGTCACAGCGGCCGCAATGATCATCGCCACGGCCATGTTGCCCAGGGATATGGCCCGGGTTACGGCGATTACAACCCTGACTACCAAAGCCTTGGTGGCGGCCAAAGCCGAGGTGAGGGTGGCTATAGCGCCGGATATGGAGCACAGGGTGAAGCTGGCGCACGGGGATATCAGGAGCGCGCCAGCGGCCAGCCCAATTATCGGGGGCGAGGACCAAAGAACTACCAGCGCCTGGATGCGCGAATTCACGAAGAAATCTGCGAGCGCCTGAGCGACGATGCCGCCGTTGACGCCAGTGAAATCGATGTCAGGGTCAAGGATGGTGTTGTGCATCTGGAAGGTAGTGTGGAGAGTCGGCGCATGAAGCACCGTGCTGAGGACATCGTTGCCGATTGTAGTGGCGTGAAAGATATTGAGAACCGGCTGACTATCGCCCGAGCGCAGGCGGAAGGGACCTCTACGGAGCAACGCAACCAGTGATCAGCAATCAGTGATGCGACGGCTGCCAAGGATGGCGGCTTACGCGAGCTGGCGAAGGAATACCCGAAGCAAGGTAATTTAAGCAGGAGAGGCACATGGGCCTGTTAAGCAAATGAGGGCGTTCGATAAATCTGAGTAACGAAACATGAGAGCAAGTTGAGCACCGACCGGACAAGGCCGTGCCGGTGCATTCAACCTCATGCCGTTGTAGGTGGCTTAGCGCACGCTGCCGCGGCGGAACAGGTTCACAATGGCGAGAAGAATGATTGCACCCAAGAAGGCAATCCCGAGGGCGGGGAGACTGAAGTTGTCCTGACTCAAAGCTCCGACACCAAACAGTGGTGACAGCAGCATACCCCCCAGGATGGCACCAATAATGCCGACGATGACATTCAGGATCATGCCTTGCTCGGCGTTCGTGCGCATCACGATGCTTGCCAGCCAACCAATGATACCGCCCAGCACCAGCCAGATGATGAAATTGATCATATTAAGATCTCCCTTCCAAGTTGAAGTCTCCACCGCCGAGCCGTAGCTGGAAGTGGGGTGCGTTCTCGCTATAGCAAAAGCAATCGCTATGCTAGCAATAAACATCAACCAAAACAAAGGCCTATTCAGATGGCGGCTGTTTCTGGTGTAAAGCTTACAAATCCGTAAGCGCAAAATTTCCATTTCTTGCATCGTGTATACCATCATCCTGACGGTCTCACCGGCGCGCTGGATATACCATCACCCGAAAGTTCCTTTGTTCCGCCCTTGCTTGTGCGGGCCGCACATTTCATTATCGGTGAAGTCAAAAAAAACGTGATGGTATATCTATGGCGGATCAGTTAGGGCAGGAACTTGCAACGGTTTCCCAGCTATTGCAAACGCGTATGCAGGATATCGAGACGACCGTGGCGCATTTCCAGGCGGCGTTAGCACAATGCCCGCTACATTCGGCGCATGTGTTTCGGCTACCCCGGATCAAAGCAGGAGAGGAGCACGAGCCTTATGAGCACATTCCCACCGAACCTTTGATGGGGGAAGAGGGGCGAGTCGCGGCGGTTCATGCCTTTGGTGAGTTTTATGGCGGGTCTGGTGCCAGCACCAAGTCGGTGTTCCGGTTGCCTGGCGCGGTAGCTGTGCAGCCAGGGGACCTTGGTCGGTTTCAGCACCTGGTTCAGATGGTCAATGAGGCGAAAGAAGGATTTACAGAAGTCCTGGGCCGGGTCGAGGATCGTAATCTGCGCTTTGAGATCGTCCACCGGTTGTTTCCGATGCTGATCACGCTTCAGGTGACGCGCCAGGTCCAGTGTTATCCCGAGCCCATGCGGTCGGTGACTTTCACCTGGGGGCGCAAGTCCTCCATTCGTGTGGTCACCCGCGATCAACTCCTGGACACGCTGAAGCGCTTACGCCATCAGAAGCCACTGGCATTTGACGAGGATAGGTGGCTTGAGGCGATCCAGGATGACATGCTGCGGCTGCTCGCGTTGCCCAGGGACGTGGAGCTGCGTTATCGACGGGATCTCAAGGTACGTCCAATGGCGAATCTGTTATTGGCGGACGGTACCAAATGGCTGCGGGAGGCGAACCTGCCAATCCTGATCCTAAATCCCGCCGAGGATTTTCGCATCGGGCAGTTACCGGACTACAACGCCAATGAAAAGCCAAAAAGGGGGCGCAAGAATCCGCAACGACTGACCGAAGATGAACGTTTCCTGACTTGCCTACCGGTGTTTCGCGCCAAAACCTGAGTGGTCTGTAGGTATGGGCCGGAAAGGAGCACAGGGTAGGGCTTGTTTGGGATCGTCCAGCGGGGTAGGTCGGCGCGATAAACGGGCGTTTTGCGGTGGTGTCATGTTCATGTAGCATGCCCAATTCTAAATGCGTCAAGTTATTACATACATGCGCGAACGTATGTAAAATAGCCGCCCATTGCATTGACTGCTGGAGAGTCTCGAATGCCCCGCCTTTCACAACGCTTTCAGTCTTTACCTCTTATTCCCTGGATCGCTGCCACGGCTGTTCTCGCGCTAGCGGGGTGTGGTGGTGACAGTGGTGGCCAGCAGGCCGGGGCAGTTGGGCAACAACAGGCACTTCCCGTTCAGGTTCTGGTGGCGCAGCCGACGACGGTTCCCATCACACTGGAATCTGTTGGCCAAACCGAAGGGGTGCGCGAAGTAGAAGTGCGCGCGCGGGTCGGGGGGATTCTGGAGGAGCGACTCTACAGCGAAGGCGCTGTGGTTGAAGCCCAGCAGCCCATGTTCCGCATCGATCCCAAGCCTTTCGAAATCGCCTTGGCGCAGGCTAAAGCCGCGTTGGCGCAGCAAAAAGCCAGTTTGACTCAGGCTCGTCGGGAAGCGGCGCGACTCGAAGGCCTGGTCGGGCAGCAGGCCGTTAGCCAGCGCGAATATGATGAAGCGGTGTCCACTGCAGAGCTTGCCGAAGCTGCATTGCATGCGGCCGAGGCGCGGGTTCGCGAAGCGGAGCTGAACCTGTCCTACACCCTGGTTCGCGCACCGGTGGCAGGAATTTCCGACCGCGCCCTCCAGTTTGAGGGCGCATTGATCAGCACCGCGGGTGAGTCCAGCCTGTTGACCCGGATTTACCAGGTCGACCCAATTCGCGCCCAGTTCAGCCTGGCCTATTCCGATCTGGCTTCATTGCCAGGCGGTCAGCTGACGCCCCAGAACGTCAAGGGCGCCAAGCTGATACTGCCGAGCGGCGACCTGTACGGCGAAACCGGCAAGCTGGATTTCTCTGCCAGCGCCATCGATCCCCAGTTGGGTACCGTTCAGTTCCGCGCCGAGTTTCCAAACCCCAACCGTGCCGTGTTGCCGGGCCAGTTTGTCCGGGTCCGAGTATTGGTAGGCGAGCAGGAGGGGGTGTACCTGGTGCCACAGGCCGCTGTGATGCAGTCCGCCCAGGGCACATTCGTTTTCGTCGTTCGTGAGGGTATAGCGGCGGTTCAGCCCGTTAAAGCGGGTGAGTGGATCGGCCAGGACTGGGTTATCAAGGGTGGCTTGCAGCCCGGTGATCAGGTGATCGTGAATAACCTGATCAAGGTGCGCCCAGGGGCGCCGGTGCAGCCAATTCAGCCTGGCCAGCAACCACAATCCGGTCAACCAACCCAGTCCGGTCAAAAACCTGCGGCCAAGGGCTAAGAGGGCGGATTCATGGCGAGCTATTTTATCAACCGACCGATTTTCTCGGCGGTTATCTCGATCATTTTTGTTATTGCGGGCCTTGTGGCGTCGGGTGTTCTGCCGATTTCACAGTATCCGGAGATCACGCCGCCCACGGTCAACATCACGGCCAACTATCCGGGTGCCAGTGCCGAGACCCTGGCGAAAACCGTGGCTGCCCCCATTGAGGAGCAGTTGTCCGGGATTGAGGGCCTGATCTATTTCAACTCGCAATCCAGCTCCAACGGGCAGATGACGATCACGGCCACCTTCGCGGTTGGCAGTGACCCGAAACAGGCCACCATTGACGTAAACAACCGGGTGCAACAGGCCGAACCGCGCCTGCCGGAGGAGGTCCGCCGCAATGGTGTGACGGTTCAGCGCCGCTCCACCAGTTTCCTGCAGGTCGTGGCACTTACATCGCCCAACGACACCCACGACACCCTGTTCATGAGTAACTACGCGACCATCAACATTCTCGATGAACTCAAGCGGGTTCCGGGCGTAGGGGATGTGATCGTATTCGGTGCCCGCGACTACGCCATGCGGATCTGGCTGCGCCCCGACAAGATGGCCCAGCTTGGCATCACTACCACCGATATCCGACAAGCCATCAACGCACAGAACGCGCAATACGCGGCGGGCAAAATCGGACAGGAGCCTGCGCCCAAAGGGCAGGTATTGACCTATACGGTGACTGCGCGCGGTCGTCTGGCCGAGCCTGAGCAGTTCGGGGAGATCATTATCCGGGCCGAAGGCCCCCAAGGTCTGCTGCGCCTCAAGGATGTGGCACGGGTAGAACTGGGCGCCCAATCCTACGACTCCTTCGCAACACTGGACGGTAAGCCTGCGGTTAATATCGGCATTTTCCTGCAGACTGGTGCCAACGCCCTGGCAGTGGCAGAAGCCGTTAACGCGCGTTTGGCGGAGCTGGCGGACAATTTTCCGGAAGACCTGACCTATAGCGTGCCGTTCGATACCACCCGCTTCGTGGTGGCGTCTATCGACAGCGTGATTCATACGCTGTTTGAAGCTGCGGTGTTGGTGCTGCTGGTAGTGTTCGTGTTCCTGCAAAGCTGGCGGGCCACCATTATCCCCATGATCGCAGTGCCGGTGTCCTTGATCGGTGCTTTCGCGGGCCTGTATTTGTTTGGGTTCTCCATCAATACCTTGACACTGTTTGCCATGGTGCTCGCGATCGGTATCGTGGTTGACGACGCCATTGTTGTCTTGGAGAACGTCGAGCGTTTGATGCGTGAACAGAAAATGGCCGCGAAGGAAGCCGCCATTGAAGCCATGCGCGAGGTATCCGGCGCCATTATCGCCATCGTGCTGGTGCTGCTTGCGGTGTTTGTCCCGGTCGCCTTCCTTGGCGGTATTGCCGGGCAGCTCTATCGGCAGTTTGCAGTGACGCTGTCAGTTGCGGTGGTCATTTCCGGGATTACCGCACTTACCCTGACCCCGGCGCTGTGCGCGTTGATGCTGAAGCAGAGCCATCACGAGTCTCGTCTGTTTCGTCCGTTTAATGTCGGCTTTGACCGCTTGACCCGTTTCTATACGCGCACTGTTGGATCCATTATCCGTCATGCCGCCATTGGGATGCTGTTGTTCGGCCTGGTTATCGCGGGCTCCTGGTATTTGCTGCAAAAGGTTCCCACCAGTTTTGTACCGCCGGAAGACCAGGGCTACCTGATTAGCGCAATCGCGTTACCGGATGGCGCCACGCTGCAGCGGACCACCGAGACCGCGGCACAGTACCAGGGCGCTCTGGCTAATAATCCGAATGTGGCAAACGTGGTTGCCATTGCAGGCTTCGACCTGATCGGGGGCGGCAACAAGACCAACGCGGGCACCGTGTTCGTGCCGCTCACCCCCTGGGAGGAGCGGGAAACCAAAGCACAGGATCTGGTTCAACCGCTAACCGGGCTGGGCATGGGCTTCCCTGATGGCATGGTGTTCAGCTTCAACCCACCACCCATTCAGGGCCTGGGTACCGCGGGTGGCTTCGAGGTGTATGTTCAGAACCGTACCGGCGCCAGCGTTCAGGAGCTGAACGAGGTGGTTCAGAACTACATGGGGGTATTGGCGCAACATCCGAAACTTACCGGTATCAATTCGTTCTTCCGTCCTACGGTACCGCAGCTGTTCGTGGAAGTGGACGAGGCCAAGGCGCTGTCCATGGGCGTACCGGTGGTTGAGGTCTACGATGCCCTGCAAAGCACCATGGGGTCGCTCTATATCAACGACTTTAACCGCTCCGGTCGCACCTTCCGCGTGCAGCTGCAGGCAGAGGCGGAGTACCGCTCCAAGCCAGATGATCTGACCAAGGTCTATGTCCGCTCACAAACGGGCGAAATGATCCCGCTGGGCGCACTGCTGCGCATCGAGATGGTTGTCGGGGCAGAGCAGTTGGAGCGCTTCAATGGCTTCCAGGCTGCCAAGGTCATGGGCAACGGTAAGGTCGGCGTGAGCTCCGGCGAAGTGATTCGCATCGTCGAACAGGTGGCGGCTGAAGTTCTCCCAGAGGGCTACAGCATCGCCTGGACCGGACAGGCCTATCAGGAAAAAGAAACGGGTAGTTCCTCCGTGCAGGCGTTTATCTTCGCACTGATCATGGTGTTTCTGATTCTGGCGGCACTCTATGAGCGCTGGTCGCTGCCGCTTGCGGTCATCATGGCGGTGCCTTTCGCGCTGTTCGGTGCGCTGGTCGGCGTGTTGATGCGGGGCATGCCCAACGACATTTATTTCCAAATTGGTCTGGTGGTGTTGATTGGTCTGGCCGCCAAGAATGCCATTCTGATTGTCGAATTTGCGGCGCAGAAGCGGGCAGAAGGCATGTCGCTCACGGAGGCGGCGGTGGAAGCAGCGCGGCTGCGGTTCCGCCCGATCATCATGACCTCGTTGGCCTTCGTGCTTGGGGTGCTGCCATTGGCCATCGCCACTGGCGCGGGTGCGGCGGCGCGCCAGTCGATGGGAACCGGGGTGGTCTTCGGCATGTTGGCGGCGACCTTTATCGCGACTCTGTTTATCCCCATGTTCTTTAAAGTCCTGCTATGGCGATCCAAGGAAACGGCAGCGCCGATTCAGCCGGTTGACGAGCGTCCGGAGAATGCACAATGAAAACGACAATCCATTGGATGACGGCCACGCTGCTGGCAACCATGCTCGTCAGTGGCTGCATGGTTGGTCCCGACTATCAGCGACCTGGTGTTGCGATGCCGCAGGCTTTTCCAGAGGCGGCGCTTGACCCAACGACGCCCGTGCAGGAAATCGGCGATAACTGGTGGACGCTGTTTAACGATCCGGTCCTCAACGAGTTAGTTGAGAAGGCGGTGCGGGACAATGCGCAGCTGGCGCAGGCGGTTGCCCGGATCGAAGAATCCGAAGCCGTTTTGCGTCAAGCTGGCGCGGCCTTGTACCCGGAGCTTGGGCTCGGATCATCCGCGACCCGGCGCAAGATCAGTACTGACACCAACAGCTTGCCGGCTGGCGTAAGCCGCACCGGTAACAGCTTCGAACTGGCGGCCACCACCGCCTTTGAACTGGATTTCTGGGGGCGTTTGCGCCGTGCCAGCGAAGCGGCCCGCGCCCAGGCGCTGGCTTCCCTGTTTGCAAAAGACACGGTCGAGCTGGCATTGGTGAGCGGCGTGACTCAGGCCTACCTGAACCTGCGCGCGTTGGATGCGCAGGTGGTGGTGAGCCGCGAAACGCTGAAAACCCGGGAGCGGACGCAGGATTTGGTGGAAAAGCGACGTGAAGGCGGAATTGCATCACCACTGGAAGTGGAGCAGGCGGAAATTGCCCGGGCCGGTGCGGCGGCTCAGCTGTCTGACCTGGTCCGGCAACGGGCACTGGTGCTGCATCAGCTCGCGGTGCTGACCGGTGACCTGGGCCTCAAGGTTCCGGAGCTGGATCTGCGTAACCTGCCGATTCCGCCGGTGCCGCCGGTGGGTATGCCATCGGCGCTGCTTAACGGTCGCCCGGACATTCGCCAAGCGGAAGCCCAGTTGGCGTCGAGCAACGCGTTGATCGGCGTTGCCAAAGCCGCATTGTTCCCGTCCATTTCCCTGACGGGTGCATTTGGCGGCCAGAGTCGCGAGCTGTCGGATTTGTTCGACGATCCCGCGCGCTTCTGGTCACTGGGTGCGGCGCTGGATTTGCCGATCTTCGACGCAGGGCGCCGATCGGCGAGGGTCGATGAGGTGTCGGCAGTACAACGGCAGGCGCTGGCCAATTACGTCCAAACCATTCGCGTTGGATTCCAGGAAGTGAACGACGCGTTGGTGAATTTGCGTCAGGCCGCCGTGACGGAAGAGGCGCTTGCCGCGCAGCTGGCTGCGGCGAAACGGGCCGTGGAAATTGCCGAGATCCGGTATACCGGTGGTTACTCAGGGTTTCTGGAGGTTCTCGACGTACAGCGTTCCGCCAATGACGCGGAGTTGCAGTATATCCAGAACCGCCAACAGCGCCTGGTGGCCACCATCAGCCTGATCAAGGCATTGGGCGGCGGCTGGGATGGGGCAGGTGTATCAGAGGAAACAACGTCCTCGGGCGATGCAGCTGTGTCTGATACCAGCCAATCCAACAGCGAGAGCGAGTAAGGTCGGGACAGTGGTGCTGCGGCCAGTGTTTGCGCAGCACCTTTCGGCGTAGCTTGCAGCAATGACGCCGTTCGCTGCTACCAGCGCGCGGTGATGTAGTCGAACACTTCTTCGATGTACCCAATGATGTAGCGTCTGAGGGCTTCGCCGTGACGGTCCTCGTTGGGCACACGATCATCCAACCATTCCTCGCCCCCCGAGAACAGCACATGGGTATTGCGTTCGCTCGGTTCGACCAGTTCAAACCGCCCATCGCGATAGATCATGTCACGGTGGCCGACTGCCAGCTGATTGAGTTCCGCACCGCTGAGGGACTCAATCAGTTTTATCGCCTCGCTCTGCCTGGGTGCCATTAGGATCCTCCTGCCTTGAAAATCCCATTATAATGTCGCCCAGCCGCGGCTTCTGGTTGTCCGCGTCCGGTGCCTCGGACCTCGCTGGCAGGAAGGCAACGCCGGAATTAGCCATAGTTCATCGTCTGACCCTTCATTTGCACCTATACTAACGCACGTTCGACCGCGCCGAGGCCCCTGTCTCGAGTTCCGCGCCGACCGCTTTTGATCCAGGAGATGCCTTGTTATGACGTGGTGGAAATCCCGTCGCTTTCGGTACATTGCAGTGACCTTTCGGGTCCTGCTGTTGCTGTTCGTGACGTTGCGGCTCGTATTTTTAGGATTCTTTTCCGAAGTTGGTGACAGCGTTGATGCTGCAACTTCGACCATCCTACAGACTCTGTTTATCGGCTTTAAGTTTGACCTGCGGCTGGTGACACTGCTGATTCTGCCGATTGGCGTGTTGTGCTATATCCCGCGCATCAATCTGCTGACATCCATGGCAATGCGTAAGATTGCGCGAGTGTATTGGGCGCTTGCCGTGCTCGCGATCACGCTGATCTACATCATCGATTTCGGCCACTACAACTATTTGGGCGTACGGATCAATTCCACCGTTTACCGGTTCGCGGAAGACGCGGCGATTTCCGGCCAGATGATGTGGGAAAGCTATCCCGTGGTGTGGATTACACTGGGCTGGCTCGCCTTGTCCGCCGCCATTGTCGCCACCATGATTCGGGTCGAACGATCGACGCTGGATGGCCAGTCGGTTGAGGTGCCGAAAAAGCACAAGGCCGTTGCTGTAGTGATGATTCCCTTGCTGACGATCTACTGTCTGTTGGGGCGTACCACCGACATCAACATCCAGAATCCGGTGCCGTTGCGCTGGAGTGATGCCTTTTTTTCCGGCAACCAAGCTGTCGGCGCACTGGGCCTGAACCCAGTGCTCTTCCTGTACGACACCACAGGGGTTAAGGCCGATGATTTCGACCTGGCGCTGGTGCAGCAATACTATCCGCTGATGATTTCCTATCTGGGCGTGCAGAACCCTGATCCGTCCCATCCTCACTACGATCGCTTCATCGAACCTCAGCCTCATCGGCTGCAGTACGAGCGGGCACCGAACGTAGTCTTCATCATGCTGGAGTCACTGGGCGCCAGCCGCGTCGGTTATCTCGGCAATGAGTTGAAGCCGACGCCCAATCTGGATCGCCTGGCGAGTGAGAGCTGGATGTTCAAGAACTTCTACGTGCCCGTTGCGGGTACGGCGAAAACCGTCTGGGCCAGTATCACCGGTATTCCGGATGTGACCAAAGACGAGAGCGCTACCCGCAACCCATTGATTGCCAGCCAACGTCTGGTCCTGAATGAGCTGCAAGAGCACAACAAACTGTACTTTATCGGCGGCAGTGCGGGTTGGGCCAACATGAGTTCGCTGATCAACCAAAGCATCAACGGTGTCCGCCTGCTTCAGGAAGGGCATTGGAAGTCGCCGGTCGTGGACGTGTGGGGAATCTCCGATCTGGATCTGTTCAAGGAGGCTGACCAGGTTCTGCGCGAACAGCCCAAGGACAAGCCGTTTTTTGCCTATATCCAGACCGCTGGCAATCACCGGCCCTTCACCATTCCCAAGAACAACGACGATTTCAAGGTTCTGGAATTGCCGGAGGAAGAGGTAGCCAAGCATGGTTTCCGCAGCCTGGCGCAGTTCAACGCGGTTCGGTTGCTGGACTACAACATCGGCCGCTTCATGGAAATGGCGAAAGCCGGCGGATACCTGGACAACACGATTTTCGTGCTGTTTGGCGACCACAACAACCGGATCACCAGCTTGCCTCACATGCGCGCTCACGAAGTGTTGCAGTTGGAAAGCACCCATGTGCCGGGAATGATCTACGCGCCTGGTTACTTAGAGCCGAAGGTGATCGAGGATGTGGTGAGCCTGGTGGACATGGCGCCAACGGTTGCAGGCCTGCTGGGTGTGCCGTATCGCAACACAACGCTTGGGCGTGATATCCAAATGCCGGTGGCAGAGAAGGATCAGGCGCGCTTCATCATCATCCGCGAAGGCAGCTTCCCGATTCTGGGGATGGTGACGAAGGACTTCCTGCTGCGTATCAATCACGACGGCACCGGCGCAAGTCTGCACCGGGTGAACAGTGAAACGCCTGAAGCAGATGTAGCGACGGAATTTCCGGAGATGACCAAGCACCTGAGCGAGCTGGCGTTGGCCATTTATGAAAGCTCCCGCTACCAGTTCTATCAGAACCGGGCCCAGGAGCAGGTCAAGCTGACGGCGACCGTCCACTAAGTGGACGGTCGTTGAATCGAAAGGATAGTTGTTTAATCCAAGGAAAGATTCTGTGGCACCGGGAGCACTGTCTCCCGGTCGCGCAGCTGACGCATCCGCGCAGTCACCGTTACGAATCCCCACCGCACCGAAACCACCAGGGCATAAATAGCCAGGGCCGGGTCGATCACGTAATCCCAGTAGTTATTGGAATCATGCAATCCAGTTAGGAAGGCAAGGGTCGCCAGGGTCAGGGCGATAGCTGCGACATAATGGCGCCAGTAGCAGAAGGCCAGTGCCGCAACACCACCCAGAATCAGCAATAGTTCAGGCTGATAACCGAGTCGATATGGGTCGACCGGGCTCAGACCGAGCGTAGCCGGGTACAGGAACAATCCCAGAACCGCAAAAAACATCAGGGGTGCAATCCGCTTGGGCGCGGCATTTGTCGCCGTTTGCTTGGCTGAGGATGGTTGCAGGGTGTGGCGGGCGGCGCCAACCACCAGCAGGACCAGTGTGGTGATCGCCAGGTCATCCAGCAGGGCGCGCCAGTAAAACACCAGCGGCAAGCCGTCAATCGGAAGCAGACTGCAGACCAGTAAGGTGATCAAGGCTAAGAGGCGCGCGCGAAATTCCAGCTTGCCGATCGGCAGCAGCAGATAGATCACGAGCGCGAAAACCAGGGCGGATTGGATAAGTGCCAGATTCATTGTGCTTGCTCCAGCCAGGCGCGATTAAAGGTCACATGTTTGATCATGCTTTTGTTCCAGGTGTAGATCAGATGGAAGCGGCCATCCGTGCTCTGGGTGAGGTAGGGGTAGTCATACTTGAACTCACAGCCTTCCTTCTCGCACATGCGCTTATCGAGACGAGCGAGGAAATCGTCCAGCCGGTTTCGGTGGGAGTCGTCATCGCTCTCCAGAAACTCAGTGGCGATATGCTGGCGAAACAGGTCTGTCGGCAGATGATCGCCGTCCCTGGGCGATTGCTCCAGTACCTTGACGCGGCGCCAGTGGCGGAGGTTGTTGTCAGCCAGAAACAGGCTCAGGCGATGACGCCCCTTTTCCAGGTCGTTGAGCGCCAGCAGAATCTGGTCTTCGTCGAAGCGAATGGCGGCAAGCCCCGAATTGGGGTTGGCGATCTCGGTGACCAAAGGTTCCGACCATTGCATGCCGCTGGCGTTGGACTCGCTGATCATCATCCGGTTGGGCGGATCGCCGGCATAGCGGAGTACCGCAATGGCCTGGGTCGGACTCAGTGCGACTACGTCTGGCTGAAGCGTGCGGCGTCCATGGTCGATGCGTGCCTTGTCCAGGATCCGGCCGTCGCGGTCGAGGCGAAGGTACTCCGGAAACTTGCCCATGCTTTCGTGATAAACGGGCAAACCAATGGAGCCATCCTCATGAAATACCGGATTGCCGCGCACCAGTGTGGAGACATTGAAAAAAGGTGAGGTGATCAGGCGTTTGGGCGTGCTCCAGTTAGCGCCCAGATCGTCTGAAACCATGTAATTGATGGCGCTGCCGGCCCAGCCGCCAACCGATACGGATACATAAAACAGCCAGAGCCTGCCATCCGGTGCCTGGCCCAGCACCGGGTTGCCAAGCTTGCGGATCATGCGGTCCACAGCCTGTTCGGTCTGGTCACGTTCCGCCAGGACGAGGTTATCGCCCCATTCCTGAGTCATGGGATTAAAGCGGGCGCCATAGATCTTGACGTCGCGCGCGCCTTCGCGGCTGCCACCAAACCAGGCCGCCATCATGCTGCCATCGCTCAACGTGGTCAGGGTCGCGGCGTGGGTGAAAAGGTCCAGGGTCTGGGTGACGAAATCACTGTCGTAGAAAGGGGCATCGTCCAGCACGCCCGCAGGGATATCCGGCGCCATGAAGGCTGCCTCTGACACTGGTGGTTGTGACCAGTAAGCAGTCGTGAACACGGAGGCAACCGCAAGGGCTAAAAGCGGCCGGCCAAGTTTGTGCCAGCGGCGGCCGGGTTGAGCAGAGGTCATCAAGTAAGGCTCCAATACGACAACAACTTCATTGGATGGGGTGTCATCCAAACCATGCCCAGGAGGATCCACGCGAGCTAGTGCGGGGGCAGCGCTTTATACCGCAGAAGAAAGCGATAAAGAATCACTTTTGGATTACGGTGGACAGCGAAAAGTATGCCAAGTACCAGGGCACATTAAGTCTAGACGAAGTCTCTGCGAGTCGCCGTGCCGAAACCAACAGTTTTGCGCATAACTGTTCCAAGAATGCAACAGTAGGGGAGTTGCGGAGCGTCTCAGGAGCCTTTCGATTGTGTCAGGGCCAGGGAAGTCGATAAGGTACGGTCTCCATATAATGATCCTGATGCCAAGCACTGAGCTGACTAATTGATGTGAGCATTAATCTTTTCAAATAGATACGATGTCACGTTAAAGTACGTCCCTGTAGATCCTTCTTAAGCCATGCAATCAGTAACAAAGGAAGCCTGAACCATGATTGATTCTGTTGGTTATGCGGCGCAGAGCGGCGATAGTCCCTTGTCCCTGTTCCGATTCAAGCGCCGCGACCCTAGCGCCCACGACGTGGAAATCGAGATCCTCTACTGTGGCGTCTGCCATTCAGACCTGCACACCGCGCGGGATGAGTGGCATAACACGGTGTTTCCCGTGGTTCCCGGCCACGAAATCGTTGGCCGAGTGGCGCGCGTCGGCGCCCAGGTAACCAAGTTCAAGCCCGGCGACATGGCGGGCGTCGGCTGCATGGTGGATTCCTGCCAGAGTTGCGCGTCCTGCGCGGAAGGGTTGGAGCAGTACTGTGAGAAGGGCTTTGTCGGCACCTACAACGGTGAAGAGGGGCATACCGGCGGTATGACCTATGGCGGCTATGCCAACAATATCGTGGTGAAGGATTCATTCGTGCTGCGGATTCCGGACGGCCTTGATCCCGCCGGTGCCGCACCATTGCTGTGCGCGGGCATCACGACCTATTCACCTTTGAGGCACTGGAAGGTGAAGAAGGGCGATAAGGTGGGGGTGGTCGGACTCGGCGGCCTTGGCCATATGGCACTCAAGATCGCTCATGCCATGGGCGCGTATGTGGTGCTGTTCACCACATCCCCCGATAAGAAAGAGGATGCGCTGCGTCTGGGGGCCGATGAAGTGGTGGTGTCGAAGAATGCAGATGAGATGAAGGCCCATCGCAACAGCCTGGATTACATTCTCAATACCGTCGCCGCGCCCCACAATCTCGATCCCTTCCTCAACCTGCTCAAACGCGACGGCACCATGACTCTGGTCGGTGCGCCTGCTGAGCCGCACCCATCGCCAGGTGTGTTCAACCTCATCATGAAACGTCGCTCCCTTGCCGGTTCATTGATTGGCGGAATCGCGGAGACCCAGGAAATGTTGGATTTTTGTGCCAAGCACAATATTACGTCCGATATCGAGATGATCCCGATCCAGAAGATTAACGAGGCCTATGAGCGCATGCTCAAGAGCGACGTGAAGTACCGTTTCGTCATCGACATGGCGACACTCAAACAGGAGGCCTCAGCCTAGCCATCCCTGTTTACTGGATGCAACCAACGTAGAAGGAGACGCAGATGAGTCCACGTAACCCCTTGCGGGAAGAGAACGAAGATTCAGCCTACGAACACAGATACGGTGGCATGCTCGGGCAGGCCGATGAGGCAAACCACTACGATCAGGACGATGGCCTGCACTGGGCGCAACGGGAAGCTTACCGCCACGACTTTCAAAGTCGTGGTGCCGATCCGCGCACGGTCAGCCAGCGGTTCCAGACCAGCTCCAGCTCGTTTGGGGCGAGCCAATGGGATGCCGCGGTGGACCGGGCGGTGGAGGAAGATTCCGGCGCCGCCTATCATGAAGGCCGCCATCGGGGCAGGGGGCCACGCAACTTTCAGCCGTCCGACGACCGGATCCTGGATCGGATCTGCGAACGGCTGACTGCCGACCCGGCCATCGATCCCAGTGAGGTGGAAGTAACCTGCGAGTCAGGTCAGGTGACCCTGAACGGGATGGTGGAAAGCCGCCCTATGAAGCACCGGATCGAAGATGTGGTGGCCGATTGTTTCGGCGTGCGCGACATCAAGAACCGCCTGCGGGTGCAAAGTTACCGCTGATCGGGGCCTCGCCCGGCCGTTGCCGCCAGGGAATTGCTCTCTGGCGGCGCTCTTCCGCAGCCCTTAGCTCTCACTGCCATCGAAAATCCTTTACAATCCCTGGTCCGTTTCCTGAATTCATCTGCGGCCTGTTAACCAGGATGTCCCCGTTTTCTCATGACCTTTCGCCTGATCCATACCTCCGACTGGCACTTGGGCCAGCACTTTTTCGGTAAAAGTCGCGCACCTGAGCACGCTGCGTTCCTTCAATGGCTGTTGCAGCAAGTGGATGCGCATCAAGTTGATGCCGTGATCGTGGCGGGCGATGTGTTCGACACCGGTGCGCCGCCCAGTTACGCCCGCGAGCTGTATAACCGGTTTATCGTCGATTTACAGCGGCTTGGCGCAACCCTGGTGGTGTTGGGTGGGAATCACGACTCCGTGGCCACGCTGAATGAGTCGCGGGAGTTGCTTGCCTGCCTGAACACTCAGGTAATTCCGGGTGTCCTGGCCGATCCGGCCGAACAGGTGCTGACGTTGCACAATCGTGCGGGACAAGCCGCAGCGGTTTTGTGCGCGGTACCATTTCTGCGGCCACGGGATGTCATGACCAGTGAGGCAGGCCAAACCGGATCCGACAAACAGCAGGCGCTGCAGCAGGCAATCGCCCGCCACTACGCCGACCTGTTTGCGCGCGCGCAACAGCTGCAGGCGAGTGTTTCCGAACCGGTGCCAATCATTGCCACGGGCCATCTAACCACCGTTGGCGCCAGTACCACTGAGTCCGTTCGCGACATCTATATCGGCACCTTGGATGCCTTTCCTGCCAGTGCGTTTCCCGCCGCCGACTACATCGCGCTGGGCCATATTCACAAGGCACAGAAAGTCGGAGGGGCGGAACACATCCGCTACAGCGGGTCACCCCTGGCCTTGAGCTTTGACGAACATGGCCGCGACAAATCGGTGCTACTGGTGGATTTCAAGAACGGCCGGCTCGAACAGGTGGAGTCCCTGTCGGTTCCCTGTTTTCAATCGATGGAGGTGCTGCGCGGCTCCTTGCGGGAGATTGAAGCGGCGCTGGAGGCCTACCGCACAATGCCCTTGGACGGACCACCGGTCTGGCTGGATATCGAGGTGAGCAGCCAGGACTACCTCAATGACCTGCAACGCCGTATCCAGGCGCTGACCGAAGAGCTTCCCGTGGAGGTCTTGCTGTTACGCCGCGCACGCACCGGCCAACAGGCGGCGCTGTTCGGCGAGGCCCGGGAAACTTTGTCCGAATTGTCCATTCAGGACGTGTTCGAGCGTCGCCTGGAGCAGGAAACCTGGGAGACGGACGAAGAGCAACAGCGTGTTGCCCGGCTGCGGCAATCCTTTTACCAGGTGGTTGCCGAGCTGGAAGCCGGTGAGCAGGAGTCGGACAGTCAGTCGTGAGAATTCGCAGCCTACGTTTCAAGAACCTCAACTCCCTGAAGGGCGAGTGGAAGATCGATTTCCTGGCCGAACCCTTCAGCAGCAACGGCCTGTTTGCGATCACAGGGCCCACGGGCGCAGGCAAGACCACCTTATTGGACGCGATCTGCCTGGCGCTCTATCACCAGACACCGCGGATCAACGTATCGCCGACCCACAATGAACTGATGACCCGCCATACCGCCGAATGCCTGGCGGAGGTGGAATTCGACGTCAAAGGCGAGGGCTATCGTGCCTTCTGGAGCCAGCGGCGGGCCCGCAACCTGCCTGACGGAAAGTTTCAACCGCCCCAGGTGGAGCTCAGCCGGCTCGACGGCACCATTCTGGCGGACAAGATCAAGGACAAGCTGACCCTGATCGCCGAACTTACGGGGCTGGATTTCAACCGTTTCACCAAGTCCATGTTGCTGGCTCAGGGTGGCTTTGCTGCCTTTCTCAACGCGGCGCCCAACGAACGGGCCGAACTGCTGGAGGAACTGACCGGCACGGAGGTCTATGGCCAGATTTCGGAACGGGTCTACGCCCGCCACCGGCACGAGAAACAGCTGCTTGAGCAACTGCACGCAAGGGCTGCCGGTGTGGAGTTACTCAACGAACTGGAAATCAAGGGGCTTCACGAAATCAATAGTGCTCTGACGGCACGGGAACATGAACTCTTGGCGAGCCAGCAGGGTCTTCAGGCCGCCAAGGCCTGGCTCGAGAAGCTGGAGGATGCGGAAAAGCGGCGTCAAGCGGCCAATGAGATGCTGGCAGAAGCCCGCCGCCAGAACGAAGCACAGGCGGAGAACCTGGCGCGGCTGGCCCGCAGCGAGCCGGCGGAAAAGATTCGACCCCTCCACAACGACTGGCAGGTGGCGATCCGCCAGGTTGAATCCATTGAGCAGCAGCTCACCCAGAATGAGCAGGAGCTTGAGGCGGCACATCTGAGTCAGCAGGGGTTGCAGCAGACGTTTGAGCTATCCAGGCAGGCGTTAGAGGATGCCACTCACAAGCGGGATGCATTGGAAACCCTGGTACTGGAGCAAGTGATCCCACTGGATCAGGAACTGGCCCAGCTCAGGGAACGCCTGGTCGAACAGCAACAGCAGTTGGCCGAGACGGAACAGCGGGCACAGACCGCTGCTGACCAGCAGCGCGCCTTGGAGAGCGAATGCCTGCGTATTCAAACATCGGTCGAGCAGGCCGATGCGCAGCTTCAATGGCATCAGGCACGTCAGGGGCTGGGCGAGCGGCTTCCCCTCTGGCGGGAGCAGCTGAGCAGGATCTCCGGACTTGGCCAGGAGCGCTCGGCGTTGGCACGGGATCTTGAGGCTCGCGCCTTGTCGTTACGTGGGCGGCAGGAGGCACTGGCCCAGATGGCTGCGCAGGTTCAATCCGCCAATGAAGCAGTGGCCAACCAACAGGCCCTGGAGCAGGGTGCTCAAAGTGAACTTGAGCGACTGCTCGCGGGCCAGGATGTGTCGCAACTGCGCCAGCAGCTCGACGCACAGGTGCGGGCCCAGACTGTCCGAGAGCGTTTGCGCCAGCTTCAGGGCCAATATCGGGCAAATCGCACCGAAATCCAGGAGCTTGAGGCCACAAAGCTGCGGCTGGAACAGGATCGTGCCCAGCAGGAAGCACTGCTCGTGCAACTGCGCGAGCGATTTAAAGAGCAGAAGAGTCACGTACAGGATCTGCAAAGGCTGCTGGTTCAGGAGCAGCAAATCAGTTCCTTGAGCGCCCATCGCTCCGCACTGCAACCGGGCTGCCCCTGTCCCTTGTGCGGCGCCACCGAGCATCCGGCAATCGAGCAGTATTCCCAAATGGACGCGAACCAGACCGAACAGCGCCTTACCGAGAAGCAACAGGCTCTTGCCGAACTGCAGGAAGAGGGAAGTCGGCAAGGGGAGCGAGTCGCTCGTCTGGTGACTCAGATCGACGCCACCAATACGGCACTGGCGAAAGCCGGACTGGCGCAGGACACTCTGATTCAGGAGTGGCAGCAAGGCTGCGCGCAACTACCTCTCAATCTGGCAATTGATGATCAAGCGGGGCTCGACGCCTTCTGTGACGCTGCGACCCGCGAGGTCGAGAAGCTGACACAGCAGATGGATGCGGCCGATCAGGCCCAGAAGGCATGGCTAAAGGCCCGTGAGGAACGGCAGAATCGGGAGCAACAGGCAACTCGTCTGATCCACGAACAGGCGTTGGTGGAGAAGGAATGCCTGAGCCTTGCACAGCAACTTGCGCAATCAACAGAACGCCAACAGGTACTCGCCCGGCAGTTGCAGGACTTGCAGGCGCAACTGCGGCAGGACCTGCAGCCGTTTGGTTATGAGGCGCCAGAACTGACTGCCCAGTCGATCTGGCTGGATCAGCGGGATCAGGAATGGCAGGCGTTCCAACAGGCGCGGCAGCATCTGGAAGCCTTGCGGCCTCAGCTCGCCGAATGTCGTCATCAGTTGGCCTCTGCGCAGCAGAAACAGTCCGATCTTGCCCTGGTACGGAACAAACAGCAGGAAGCCCTCGCACATCAACAGCAGTTGATTGCGGCAAAGCAACAACAGCGCACGGCATTATTTGGTGACAAGCAGGTGTCCGAGGAGCGTGCTCGTCTGCGCCAGGCACTGGCGGCAGCGGAAGCTCAACACACAGCAGCTCGGCAGTCCCTGGAGCAGGTGGCGCTTCGGATCCAGCAGCTATTGGGGCAGCAAGTGGCGCTACGGGGCAGCCATGAGCAGTCCGTCCTGCGGCGTACTGAACTGGCCGCTGCCTGGCGGCAGGCATTGATCAACAGTGGCTTCGCTGATGATCAGGTGTTTACCCTGGCGCTCCTGCCGGAGGTGGAGCGGGAGTCCCTCCTGGCACTCAAGCAGAGCCTGGATCAGCAGTGGCAGCGGGCCCAGACCCTCCTGCAACAGGCCGCGGCCCAGTGCGCCGAATTGGCGGAAAATCCACAGACTGAGCTGAGCCTGGCGAACCTGAACGAACAGCTCGACGCCCTGTCGCTTGAGATGAAAACCCTCAGCCAACAGCAGGGGGAGATTCGGCAGAAACTGGAGAGCGACCGGGCCCGCCGCCAGGGACAGGAAGAACTACTGCGGAATATCGAACGCCAGCAGCAGGTGACGGACGACTGGGCACATCTCAATAGCCTGATCGGCGCGGCTGACGGTGCCAAGTTCCGGCGTTTCGCGCAGGGACTGACCCTGGATCATCTCGTGTACCTGGCCAATCAGCAGTTGCTGCGGCTGCACGGGCGCTATCGGCTCCAGCGCAAGGTGTCGGAAGCGTTGGAGTTGCAGGTGGTGGACACCTGGCAGGCTGATTCCGTGCGCGACACCAAGACCTTGTCCGGCGGTGAGAGCTTTCTGGTCAGCCTCGCCCTGGCGTTGGCGCTTTCGGATCTGGTTAGTCACAAGACTCGCATTGAGTCGCTGTTTCTGGATGAAGGCTTCGGTACGCTGGATCGGGAGACCTTGGATACCGCGCTGGACGCATTGGATAACCTGAATGCGAGCGGCAAGATGATTGGCGTGATCAGTCACGTGGAAGCGCTCAAGGAGCGCATCCCGGTGCAGATTCAGGTGAAAAAGATGAGCGGCCTTGGGATCAGCCGCCTGGAGTCGCAGTTTTTTGTCGGCTGATCTGGACCGGTGAGTCAGGACCAGCCTTGCCGGCCCCTCAGTGCGGCTTGGTTTGAGAGGGAGTAGTGGCGTTTGCCGCCATGGCCCGCGTGCCTTCGATGATCATGCGGATCATGGTGGCGATCTGGGACATCACCTCAGGGTGTTTCTCCCGCGGCAGGTCCATCACCGTGGCGCCCATGGCGAACACCAGACGGGTAATGGCCTTGGCCACCAGGGCCGGTTCATGAATGCCGGTGCCATTGGTCTCGGACAGACGGATCAGATCCTCCCTCAGTTCCTCTTCGAAGAAACAGAGCTCTCGTTCCACCGCCTGCTTAAAGGCATCGGAGCCGACCGTGCCTTCCCGCAGCAGCACGTGCAGGTATCTTTCGTCAGCGTTGAGCTGTTCCATGAAGACCTCGACCGAGGCTGTCACCACGCTCGTTTCAACGGTCGCGCGCTTGCGGGCTTCACCGATGATCTGACGCAGCGAACGCCCGGCGAGATCGATGAGGGCGACCGCCAGCTCATCCATATCGTGGAAGTGCCGGTAAAAACTGTTGGGCGCGATACCGGCCTCCCGCGCGACTTCGCGCAGGCTCAGGGTCGAGACGCTGCGGTGGGGACCCACCAGCTTCAGTGCCGCGGCAATTAAGTCATCCCTCGAAATAACAGCCTTGCGTCCTTGCGCCACCCGTGGGGCGGTTGCTGCTGGCTGTGTGCTGTGCACATTCAAGTCAGGCGACTTCGACATGAGAGTTCTCTTTGATAAAGACAGTCTTCGAGAAAGACCGGCTTTGGTACAAGCTGGCCGGGGATTATACACGGCGCTGCCGCAAGCGCATATTTACAAGTGTCTATACAACTGTATAATAACTCCGAATCACATAGCTGCGCAGAAGAGTCAACGCCTCGTGTCCCTGAATTCCACCCTCTATCGTCTTGCCAACCCCTTTATCGACCCGCCGACTTTCGATTTCTGGGCGTCGAAAATCAGCCCGACCCTGAGTTGGAACCGGTGTCTTGCCAAGGTGGTTGAACGTCGCGCAGAGGCGAAGGGCAGTGTCACCCTAGTGCTGAAGGCAAATCGCCACTTCAAAGGCTTCCAACCGGGCCAGCATCTGAACGTGACGGTGGACGTCAATGGTGTTCGCCACACTCGCAGCTACAGCTTCACTGGAATCCCCCGTAGCGACCGGCTGATTTCCCTGACAATCAAGCATATTGATGGCGGCAAGGTCAGCACGGCGCTCTGTCGCCAGGTTCAGGTCGGCGATGTGCTGGAACTAAGCCCTGCGTTCGGTGACATGACCCTGCCCAAGTCGCCCACCGCGCCGGTTCTGCTGTTAGCAGCGGGTAGTGGTATTACCCCCTTAATGAGCTTGATCCGGGCACTGACCCAGCAGCCTTTGAACCAGACGGTCACCTTGCTGTATTGGGCGCGCACCCGAGCTGAACTGTGTTTCCTGCAGGAACTGGAGGCATTGGCCAAGCGCGACACCCGTTTTATTCCCTGTTTTGTCCTGACGCGCGAGCCAAAGCTTCTGCCGGGCGAACTCACTGGCCGCCCCAGTGAAGCCATGTTTGCGGAGATTATCAACGGACTGGACACGCAGCAGGTTTATGCCTGTGGCCCGGGCGGGTTCGTGAATAACGTTAAGGAGCTTCTGGATGGTCGCGTTAAGAGCTTCCAGGCGGAAGCCTTTACGCTGCCTGCCACCGAGGTTGGTGATGTGGGCGTGGTTCAGGTACACCTGAAGGCCAGTGGCCGTACGCTGACGCTGCCGGCAGGTGAGTCGCTGCTGACCGCTCTGGAGTCGCAAGGTGTTGTTCCGCGCTCAGGCTGCCGCATGGGAATCTGTAATACCTGCTCCTGCATCAAAACTGGTGGTACCACGGAAAACATGATTACAGGCGTTTTGGAATCTGAGCCAACGGGTGCGCTGAAAATCTGTATCAACCGCCCTCGTACCGATCTCACCCTGGAACTCTGAGATCCCGGATCCCAAGGCCCTGCGCGACAAGCGGTAACCCTTGGAACCTATAATAATATTTTGGACTACAGGAATTTCTATCTATGAGTCATGCAGCCCCCAGCCGTCCTCTTACTCCAGGCGAACTGGATCGTTTCGGCGCCGAACTGGACGCCATCCGTACCCGCGTCACCGCAGACCTGGGTGAACGCGAAGCCAACCATATCCGTCGTATGATCAAGGCAGTCCGGTATACGGAAGCCGCTGGCCGTGCCTTGTTGTTCGCCAGCTTCTTTCCGCCGGCCTGGGTTGCGGGCACGGTTCTGCTGGGCATCTCCAAGATCCTCGAAAACATGGAGGTCGGCCACAACATCATCCACGGTCAGTACGACTGGATGCAGGACCCGACCATCAACGGCAAGACCTACGAATGGGACATCGTTGGTACCAGTGAAAACTGGCGCAACTCCCATAACTTCAGCCATCACACCTACACCAACATCAAAGGCATGGACGACGACATCGGCTACGGCACGGTTCGTTTGTTCCCGGAACAGCGCTGGAAGCCGGTGTATCTGTTCCAGCCTTTCTACGCCATTATCTTTGCGCTGTTGTTCCAGTGGGGCGTGGCCATTCAGGAACTGCGCATTGGGCGCGTTTTCCTGGGTAAAAAATCTACCGCGCAGCTCAAGAAAGAATTTCGCCCGATCGGCAAGAAAACTCGCCGTCAGCTGATCAAGGATTATGTGGTGTTTCCGTTACTGGCGGGGCCGTTTTTCCTGCCGGTGTTCCTGGGTAATATGGTTGCCAACGGCATTCGCAATGTCTGGACTTTCAGTGTGATCTTCTGCGGCCATTTCACCGCCCATGCGGAAGTGTTTCCCAAGAGTGTGCTGGAGAATGAGAGCCGCGGGCATTGGTATCTCCGCCAGATCCGGGGTTCCTCGAACCTGGAAGGCGGCAAGCTGTTTCACATCATGACCGGCCACCTGAGCCACCAGATTGAACACCACCTGTTCCCGGACATTCCTGCCATCCGTTACCCGGAAATTGCCGAGGAAGTGAAGGAAATCTGCAAGCGATATGGCATTCACTACAATACTGGCAGCATGGTTCGTCAGTATGGCCAGGTGATCGGACGTATCCTGCGCCATGCGTTCCCCAGCCGCCCACCACGCGAGCCGGTCACACTGATCGCCGCCAACAGCTAATCCTGGTTGCGCGAGTTCGAAAAAGGCTTCGGCATTCTGTGCCGGAGCTTTTTTGTTTTTGGGATATAGAAACTGCAATAACCGCGTCAGGACATGAAACTTCGACCGTCTGGCTTCACGACGTAGAACAGGCAATCGCTTTTGGCGATCACCGGATTGGTGGTGATCATGAATGCCCGCATGGGCTGCGCAGGATAGAGCTTGCCGTCGACCTGTCGTAGCAGCCCAGGTGCCAGATTCTGGTTTTCACCCTCAATGCGGAAAATGTCGAGGCCCCTGGGGCCCAACCAGCCGACTGGGCGATCCTCCGTCAGGACATCGAAGTTGAAGCGTTCGATATCCGGGGGCAGGGTCAGGTCGTAATCGGGCACCGGCATCGAATCGAATGCCACCCGCGCATCCTGAACCACTTCGACCCGTACCGGGTGTTTCAGCACCTGGACTTGCGCGTCAGGCGTTGCCGGCGATAGGACGTCGTCCCGCGAGACGTAGCGCTTCAATCCCTCGTAGGCTAACTGATGGGCATGTTCGTCCCTAGCGCCGCCGCATTCCACGGTAATGGTCGGCACCTCCCGTTCGGAATATTCCATCAGCGCGCCCATTCGCAGGTGATTGATCACGAATTGGTCGGAGAACAGCGCCGCGAGTGCCCGGTGCGGGGAGTCGTCATGAATCGAGATACAGAACGCCGGCCCACTGCCTGAGGTGTTGTGAATGTCGATCAGGCACTCAGGTTGGGCGTCTTCCAATTCCCGCAGAAAGGATGCCGCAACCTGGCCTTCCTGGTCCAGAAACGGCGCGCGGAAGCAGCGGTTGAGATCCAGCCTGCCTGGGAGCTGACGGTAAAAGAACAGCGGCGGCTGGAGCGCGGTGCGCACCGCGCCGATGAAGATCAGCAGATCCACCGCCGGTGTTTCCCGCTCCCGCAGCCAGCGGTGTACCGCCATCACGCCGGAGGGTTCATTGCCGTGGAGCAGGGTACAGAGCGCTCGGCAGCGGGAACGATCCCGTCCGGGAATCCGGAACAACGTCGGCTGGCCAAGTGCCTCCAAAAAGTCCTCGACCAGTTCTGGCACAGTGGATGGCGGTGGCAGTATTTGCAGATCGCCCAGTTGGATCATGGCGCTAGACTCCATTCGCAGAGCGGCTTTCGGCGTTCCTGGTTCTCAAGATATCGAGACAACATCGCCCGGAAGGCCTCGTCTGGACTTAGTGTACGCTGGAAGTGTTCGACCCACCGTCGTTGCCAGCGAGCAGGGGTGATCCGTCCGTCGATACGACCCTGGATTAGCGCCAGCAAACGCCCGATTTCCTGTTCGGCGAGCGCCGTTTGGCTTAAGACATCGCGAATGGACGGTAGAAGCTCAAGGGCGATCTCCAGTAAGGGGCGTTCCCGTAGCTCAACGCCATTGGTGGCCGGCCAGATCAACGAAGCATCAATGCCGAACTTGGCCGCCCGATAGAAATTTTGCTCGGCGTAACGGAATGGAAGGATCGCCGTCAGGTGGTCGATATGAGGCAGCAGCGCCAGGGCGCCACCAATCAAAAACAGGGCATTGGCACTCATGTCGGCGGGTGTGGGACCGCTCGGTAGCGCCCGCATCTCGATACGTAGGTGACCGCCGTCGGCCGGATCGAAGACCGCGCGATTCCAGGGCCAGGTCGTGCCTTGATGCAGACGCAGGGCGTTCAACGCCGGACAGCTTCCGGATTGGACTGCTTGCCAGGGATCATCGGTATCTATCACCGGCAGCAAGGGCGGGTAGAGCGCGAGGGATTCTGCGAATAACTCCCAGGCACCCAGGCGCGCCCATCCCTCGCCGAAGCTCACGCGCGGTGGTTCATGCCAACCCACGTCGCGCATGGCGCGGCTGTCGATGGCCTGTTTGAACAAGGCGATACGGGTTTCGTCCCAGAGCAGGTGGCCGAACAGGCTGGGTGAATTTGCACCAAGGGCGACGGCCAACGGGGTCATCAGCTGGACTGCGTTGAAATGAGCGGCAAAGTTGCGCGGTGCAACACGCCAATGAACCTGGAAGGAGGTATTGGCACCTTCGAGCGTGACGTCTTCCTTCTTGAAGTCCAGTGGAGACGGGCCGTCGATATGGATTTCAAACGGGGCGCCACGCAGGCCCCTGAGTGCGCGCGAGAGTGCCCTGTAGCGCGGCAGGTCGGTCATGGTGCTGCCGTTGAAATGGCGGGGACTGAGAGTCGGGAGGATCCCGATCGGTACGGCCCGGCCCCCCAATGGGCGGGCGGCGGCGTCGATGCGTTCGAGCGCAAGGTCCAGGTCCGCTTCCATCGCCGCAAAAGGCCGGTCGCTGAACGGGTGCGGGGTGAGGTTGTATTCCAGGTTGAAGCGGTTGAGCTCGACGGTGAACTGGGGATCGTCCAGCGCTTGCAGCACTTCCTGATTGCGGGGCAGAGGGTTCAGGTCCTGGTCGATCAGATAGTACTCTAGCTCGGCCCCAAGGCTTGAGGGGCCTTCACCAAATCCTGGTTGTTCCAACAAATGTTTCAGCACATCGAGCTGGTCTCGCACCTGTGCGGAAAATACTGCGACATCCTCATCTGAAAACTCGTCACGCGTGACGGAAAGACCCATAACGACTCCCTAACTCCAGTCCAATCCCGTGACCATTGTCCCTGGCCTTTTACCAATAATATGCAGCGATTTTTCCGCCGCACAGGCGCGCCGGTCGCGTCGACTGGACCTTGCCAAATGCCGGCCGATCCCGTTGCCAGTGTGCAGCAGTTCATAGATTTGAGACCAAAGTCCGACTTTGAATTGAATGCAGCCGAGACAAGCACCACTATAGGAAGCCTTAGGTGACATTCGGTTACAGGATGAAACAATCCTGTGCTGGGACAGGAATACCGGGTGGCGCCAGGCGAGCGATCGCACAACTCAGTGGAAGAATAAAAGAAACCAATAAGAACGGAGGACTGAGGACGATGAAGCCATTCGATTATGTTGTTCCTGCTGGCGCGGTCCCGCTTGACCAGGTTTACAGCCCCACGGACGCTGCGAGTATCGAGTTCCAGCGCAAGCAACGGGCATTGCTCCAGTTTGGTTCTCAGTCGAGCTCATACTTCAATCTTCAGGAGGGTGTTCGCACCCTGACCCTCGACGGCGTTGGCTTCCTGACTTACTTCCCCCAGGCCACCGGTTTTGGTTGCGTGAACATCGTGTTCACCAACCCCGTCTGTGATCCCGCCCGTCTACCGGCTTTGCTGCGTCACTTCTTCCAGACTGTACCCGGGCGCAAGCTGTTCTTCGGTGTCGATGAAACCACTGCGCGTGCGTTACAGGCCGAAGGTTATCGCATGAACCAGATGGGAACCGAGTTTTCGATTCCCCTGGATGGGTTCGAAGTCGCCGGCAAACAGAAGAAGCAACTACGCCATGCGGCAAACCTGGGTGTTCGCCACGGCCTGGTGGTTAAAGAGCAACCTTGGGCCGCAGTCGATGCGGCCGAAGTGCGAGGCATTTCCGATGCCTGGCGCTCCCAGAAAGCGGTGAGTGGGCGTGAGCTGCGCTTGCTGACGCGCCCGCCGGTGTTCTCCGAGGAGTGGGGCGTCAGGAAGTTCTACTGTTATCAGGATCAGCGCCTGATCGGTTACGTCTTCTTCGACCCTTTTTTCCGGGAGGGTCAATTAATCGGATACACCGCGAACATTCTGCGGACCTGGCCCGGCATTCGTCCAAGCGGTGTGCTCGACCATATCCTGCTGGAAGCCATCAAGCAGTTTCAGAGTGAAGGTGTGCCCAATCTGTCCCTTGGCATCGCGCCGCTTCACGGTATCGAACCAGTTGCGGGCGATCGCGCGTCGGTCCGCACTGTGTCCAATTGGCTGTACCGCAATGCCAACTCCCTGTATGCGTTTCAGGCCCTGGCTTACCACAAATCCCGTTATCGGGGCGTGGAAACGCCCTGGTACCTCTGCAGCGACGATATCAGCATCGGGAAAACCGTGATCGCGTTGCTACTGGGAACCCGACTGCTCTGGAAGTAATATCCGGGGCAGCCGGTTTACCGGAAATGGGCAGGTTGCGAGCATAGCCATTAAGTAGGTTTGGCGAGCCTTAAGCCGCTGAACAGGGCACCTACTGCTGCGAAACCTGCCGCCAATCCCAATCCAACCGCTTGGATATTGTCCGGTGCCCAGGCGAACACCAGCGCCGCCAGTGCCGCTCCCAGACTTTGACCGAACAGCCGCGCAGTTCCCAGCAACCCGCCCGCACCACCGCTCCGTTTAGGTGGAGCCGTGGTCATGATGGTGCGGTTATTGGGTGACTGGAACAATCCGAAACCAGCACCGCAGATCGCGAGGCGCCAGATCAGATCCAACTGGTCCGCGCCGGGTGGCGCCATCGCCAGCAGCGCAAGACCAAGTGCCAGCAGCGCCAGACCCAGTCCTCCCAGTAAACCTGCCGGGTAATACTCAACCAGGCGCCCGGCCAGCGGCGCGGTAATGGCGACGGCCAGCGGCCATGCCGTCAAGGTCAAGCCGGTTTCCACGGCGCCGAATCCCAAACTCTCGTGAAAGTAAAAGGGAATCACCAGCATGGCGATCATTTGCGCGGCAAATGAGCAGGATGAGGTGGCGATGGATAGGGAAATCATCGGGATGCGCAACAAATCCACCGGCAACAAGGGCGCCGGGCGACTCAACTGACGACGCACCAGAAAGAATCCAACCACCAGGGCGATGCCGATGCCGGCAGCGACTAACGGCAGATCCCGACCATGACCCAATTCATCGATGGAGTAGATCAGCAGGCCAAAGGTGATGGCATGGAGAATGGCACTGATCGTATCGAACCGCCCCTCGGACACTGGCAGTGACGGCAGCACCCGCATTCCCACCAGAAGCGCCAGACAGCCCAGCGGTACGTTAATGGCGAACAGCCAGGGCCAGGGTCCTATGTAGAGGATGGCGGCGGCCGCCGTTGGACCGAAGGCGGCGGCCAACGCGACGACCAGGGCATTCAGGGCAATGCCCCGCCCCAGCCGGTGGGGTGGATAGATGAAGCGCACCAGTGCAGGACTGAGGCTCATCACACCCGCCGCACCGAACCCCTGAAGGATGCGGGCCAGGGTGAGCATAGTCAGGGAATTCGAGGAGGCACAGAGCAGAGACCCCAAGGTGAAGATCGCCAGCCCGGTACAGTACACGCGCCGGTAACCCAGGATCTCGCCCAGTGACGCCATGGGTAGCAGCGCCACCACAATGGTGAGCTGATAGGCATTGACGATCCAGATAGATGCCGAGGCCGACACCTCCAGTTCGCGGGCGATGGTGGGCAGTGCGACTGCCATCATGGTGCCGTCCAGCACGGACATCACGATGGCGAGTGCCAAGGTGAATGCCGCCCAGGCACGCTGGGGCTGAGGCAGGCCTGGAACGGTGGAGAAACCTGCCGCCGGTTCAGGCTGAGCACGACTCATCGCGTTTAGCATTCCTCGTCAGATCGGAGCGGTTCATAGGCAAACAGAACCGCAGGATAGTCCTATGGTGTTACAAGGTCGCCGGCAAGGGCGGGACAGTGCTTCATTCGGATCAACTGAATAATTCTGTGCTCAATCCTAATGGTGATGCCGGCGGGAGAAAAGTCGGCGGGAAAAAAGGCGCAGGCTCACCCGAGCACCTTGCGCCACAGAGCACGGCCGGCAAACCGCATTTTCATACCCAGGGGGAATCGGCTGAAATTGGTCTTCACGGCACCTTGGGTAAAGCAGGTGGGCTTGCTGTAATCGATCTTGACGTCGACGACCACTGGCCGGCCCGATGCTGCGATTTCATTGGCTTGCACCATCACCGCTTCGATCTTGTCGGCATTGTCCAGGGCCAGATAATGGGCGCCCGTGGCCAGGGCCACGCCTTCCAGGTTGAGCTGGCCGAGTTGGGTGCAGGGCGTCCGGTTATAGGTCACCTGTTGGGCCTGGGCGATCTGTGCCAGTTCGCCGTCATTGAACACGTAGTAAACGACGCCCAGTTTGAAGGTAGTAGCCGTGACGATTTCCATGCAGGTCATCATAAAGGCGCCATCGCCCACGATAGTGGCGACCCGTCGCTCAGGATGACAGAGCTTGGTGGCAATGGCCGCCGGCACCGCATAGCCCATGCAGTTGAAGTCGGTAGGGCAGATAAAGCCCGCCGGCCGATGAATCGGCATCAGTTCCGCACTCAGATAGGTGTGGTTGCCATCATCCACCACCACGAAGTCCTCATCGTCGAGCTGACGGCGCAGGGTGCTGAAGAAGTGCCCGGGATTGATCCGGTCACCACTGTCATGCTCAAGCCATTGCTTCAGGTATGCGGCTTTATCGGCCTGGATACGCGAACGCAAGGTCTGGTTTTGCGGCGCCATCGCTTGGGGCAGGGCACGCAGCAGCGCATCCAGAACCGCCGTGGCGTCGCCCTGGATTGCTACCTTGGCGGGATAATTGGCGTTGAGTGCGTCTGGGTTGATATCGATGTGAATCAGGTTCTCGGGTACTTGAACGCCAAAGCTACCTGTCGCGATTTCAGCAAACCGGGTACCGATTGCGACCGGGCAATCACAGTCGCGAAAGGCGTTCCTGGCCGCAGGCACGGCGGCGGGTCCAAAGCCGAATCCGGCATGTAGCGGGTGGTTGCCTGGGAATGCACTGAGTCCCTGCAGAGTGGTGGCGACCGGTGCTTCCAGGCGTTCGGCCAGTGCAATCAGCTGTTCCCGCGCGTGGCGTGCGCCCCATCCAACGAACAGTCCCGGCCGTTTGGCCTTACGCAGCATCTCGACCGCATCAGCAATTTGATTGGACTCGATGGTGTTTAGAGGTGAGATAAATACCAGAGTGTGAGCGCGATAAATGGGAAGAAGCGGAATAAAACGGAACAACTCTGGAAGCTGCATTTTAAAATTTGTTGCTGTATTTGAAAACGCGATTCGCCTGCAATGATCCTTCGGCGTATACTTTTAATGGCAGGCGCGACACGGTGATATTCTCCCGGCCGTAACACGCTGATCATTAGCGGAGTGCTATGCGGGGTTGCCGGTTTACCGGAGGGAGGCCCCGCCGCCTGCTCACTCTTTCCCTCTCCTCAGCAATCGCTGGATCTCTGCATCTCGTTTCGCCTGGTCTGAACTCAACCGCCGCACACTGGTGACAAACACTGCTTTCCCTGTCTTCGTTGCCTTTACCACAACCGTATAGCCCTGCGGCTCTTCCAGGAGATAGACCAGGGACGTTGCGGAATCCTGGATCACCCGACCTCTTTCGATCGCCTCCAGCGCCAACGGGTATTCGTCGGGGGCTAGCTCTGGATGGCTGCGGCGCTGCTTCGCCAGCGTGTCGGGTGACATCTCCACCAGGTTGGTGCCGGCATTGATAAGCGCAGCATCGGTAGCGCTCAGCCATGCCACGGGGAATAGCCCCTCAGGTTTCTCGTACCAATAAGCAAATGCCTCGCCCTGTACAAGCTGCTTAATGCTTTCCTTGGCAATCGCCGGATCCGCCGCCTGCAGCTTGGTAGCGGTTTGCTTGAGCAGATCGGCCTGGCGCACCAATCCAGGGTTATAGTCCCAGCCTGGGTCGATGCCGATCGGCACGCTGATCACTTCACCGGTGCGCTGGCTGACATACTCAGCGAGTTCTATCTCAGGCGCCTCCAACTGAACGGGTATATAAGTACCATCGCGCTGGCGCATGCCTTCCGACTTGAGTCGCTCATACTGTCGCTTTGAAACCGGTGTGACACGGCACTTGCAGCCCCAGCCGTTCTGCGGGAAATGGGTGTGCCACCATGGGTGATCAGCCGGCAGACAAATACCAGCCCACGCCACGTGCTCCGCCCGGTGCTCCTGTGATGGACCCAGACTATATAGAAGGTACGGGTGGGTTTTCTTATTGCGCTGGATGCGTTCCCATTGGCCCGCCGCATGAGCCGTGCGCAGGTTAGTATCGTAGATCGTGCGCAGGCGGCGCGGACTACCAAGCTGCACCTGGTCAACTTCACCAGTGACAGGATCCTTCATCGGCTGGCGCCCCCACCAGCCTTTGTCCTGCAATAGGGGCGTCAGATCCTTTGCAAAGTCCCGCAGAGGTTTGCCGTTTGCGATCGCATCATCGACCGCCAAGCGGATGGTCTGCAGGAGATCCAGATTCATTGCCTTCGCGACGGTGAACGCCCGTGCGTGTTCAGCCTGCCAGACATCTTCAAAGCTGAAACCAACCTTAAAGCCCTTGGCCCTGAAGTACTCCAGCGCTTCCTTCGGTACTGGGCCTGGAAACAGCGCCTCAGCCATCGACATCACCCAGGCCTCGGGCCTTAAACGCAGCCTTGGCCAAGTGTTCGATCACGGCTCGATCATCCATTTCGGTGAGCAATCCAGGCAGACGGGCCAGGAAGTCTTCATAGGACTCCGCCTCGCTTGCCAAGCGCTGCACCGGATCCAGAACGGGCTTCATCACCGGGCGCCAGTCGTTCAGCTCATCGTCAATTAAGTCGTCGAGGGCATCGACGCCTGGCTGCTGGCGGTTACGAGCCTTGGCCGTCTCGCACGTGTGGCAGGTGCAGCTTTGTGTATTCGCGGCCGACGCCAGCACTGGCTGGGGTGCAGTGAGTGGCGCATGCAATAACTCGGACTTTTTGTCAGGCTCTGGCAAGCCCAGCTTATCGGCAACCGTGCTGGCTTCTACCTTCAGCCCCATGGGAATCAGCTTCTCCAGTGCATTGACCAGCGCTTGAATGTCTTCCGGCTCATCAATGTGGAAGCGGATTTTCGGGTACCGTGCCTGGGGCCCGTGGTTCAAATCAATGTAAGGGCGTACCAGATCCCGGTTCAGTGTGACAGCCAGTTGATGCGCGTCGGCCCGCACGATATCGAGACGGACTTCGTTATGAACATTCGCCTGGGCCTGGCTTGATCCATCGTCCGTCGTCATGGTCTGGCCA
>JAEZAA010000192.1 GCA_023430625.1 Pseudomonadota bacterium | reverse complement strand
GGCTTGGATGGCCAAGCGTCCGGCCACCTCTGACATAGGCGCCAACAATGGCAGGCGGCCCTGGGGATCCGTCACGGTTTCATAGGCGATACAGGTCGCACCGGAGTCCAGCAGATCGTGCGTCTGCGCCCGATCCGGCGCCAGGTGGAGGTAGGTAAAGAGGGTATGCCGAGGGCCCAGCCATTGCCGCTCTTCGCCCTGAGGTTCTTTGACCTTGACGATGAGTTCGGACTCGCGAAAAACCGATTCAGCGTCGGTTGCGATCTCAGCGCCAGCGCGCTGGTAATCGGAATCGTTGAACCCGATGGCCGCGCCGGCCGAGGCCTGAACCAGTACCTGATGACCATGGCGAACCAGCTCTCCCACTGCCGCTGGCGTAAGCCCGACTCGATATTCGTGGTTCTTGATTTCCTTGGGAACGCCGATCTTCATGCCAAGCACCTCTCACAGGTATGCCTTACAGGCACGCCGCTTAGCAACAGTATAGGGTCAGCCGGCCGGCACCGGATTCGTGCCGGGGTCAGGAACGGATATCGATCAGGGTTCCCAGGGCCTCGTTAGCGGACTGATTATACTGCTGAGCGACGCTGCCCTGGTCTGAGGATTCCGTGATTTTCGGCTCGTTCTGCTCGCTCGTACGATCCGAAGCGGAAGACGCGGCACCGGCGGA
This sequence comes from Pseudomonadota bacterium, assembly GCA_023430625.1. GTDB lineage: Bacteria > Pseudomonadota > Gammaproteobacteria > Pseudomonadales > Oleiphilaceae > JAEZAA01. The sequence goes on along the minus strand of JAEZAA010000192.1, from coordinate 3,332 downwards.
CGCACTGCTGAGTTTGGTTCTTTCAGTCTCGCCCGCACCCGCTACGATCTGGTCGGGAGATAGTGCATAGGATTGCGCCTGTTGCGACAGATTGACTTCAACCCCTTGATCCCGGCTGCGGGTCTCACTGCCCTCTTGCTGAATTTTGCCTTCCACGCGAACTTCTTCACGCTTGTAACTACGGGCAATGTCCAGTTGAATTCGATGAGCGCTTGAACCAATGGTGTTTTCCGGCATGGCAACAGCTCCTTGCAACATGACTGCCGCCAGTATGGCACAGCAAGTTCATTTTTTAAACAGATGCGATGAGGCATCACATACCGCCAGGACTATATTTTCAGGCTGTGTGATCTTCGCCCGCGTCGTGATAGCGCATGCTCCGTCCATAGCGTGGCGCTGCTTGCGCACTATGGTACCATCCGGATCAAGTGGAGCCGTTCAGTCTCAATCATGGAAATAGGCATGTCTGAAAAACCTATCCTTGTTATCAACAGTGGAAGCTCATCCCTCAAGTTCGCCCTGATCGCAACCGAACGCCAGGAGATCCTTGCGGCCGGAATCGCCGAACGCCTTGGCACTGCGGAAGCCCGCCTCGTTCTACAGAAGCCCCAGAAGAAGATTACCGAACTGCCGCAGGCCGATCACCAGGCCGCCATCCAGGCCCTGTTCCGCTATCTGGAACGAACCGGGACCAGTCCGGATCAATTGCTGGGTGTCGGGCATCGGGTCGTTCACGGTGGCGAAGCATTCAAAGCCTCGACCCTGGTCGATGACGAGGTGCTGGCTCAAATCGAGATCTGCAGCAAGCTGGCCCCGCTGCATAACCCCGCGAACCTGGAGGGGATTCTGGCCACCCGCCGCCTGTTTCCGGCCCTGCCGCAGGTCGCGGTGTTCGACACCTCGTTCCATCAGACCCTGCCGCCACACGCCTACCTTTACGCCCTGCCCTATGAGCTTTATAGGGACCAGGGAGTCCGGCGCTATGGCTTTCACGGCACCAGTCACCGCTTTGTCGCCGGCCAGGCGGCGCAGTTGCTGGGCAAGCCACTGGAGCAATGCGAGCTGCTCAGCATCCATTTGGGCAATGGCTGTAGCGCCGCCTCGATCAGCCAGGGCACGAGTGTCGACACCACGATGGGACTGACACCGCTGGAAGGTTTGGTGATGGGTACCCGCAGTGGTGATCTGGATCCGGGTATCCTGTTCCACCTGGCCGATCACTACGGTTATTCCATGGATAGATTGAACCGCCTGCTGAACCGGGAAAGCGGGCTGCTGGGGATTTCCGGCCTGAGTAACGACATGCGCACCCTGCAGGAAGCGGCCGAGCAAGGCAACGAACGCGCCCAACTGGCCATCGATATTTTCTGCTACCGATTGGCGAAAGCCATCGGCGCCCTGGCCATGACCCTGTCCCGCATCGACGCCATCATCTTCACCGGCGGCATCGGGGAAAATTCCTCCCCGGTCCGCGCTAAGGTACTCGGCCAGCTGGGGCTGCTGGGCTTCCAACTTGATGCAGATGCCAATAAGGCTCACGGCCGGCAGACCGGGGGCCGCATCACCAGGGCCGACAGCACGCCAGCGCTGGTGGTCCCCACCAACGAAGAACTGATGATCGCACAAGACACTGCTCAGCTCATTTCGGCACCAAGAGGTATTCATCGTGACTAAACCAGCCTCCACCCCGGCGAAAGCGCTGTTTATCGCGCCCACCGCGCTTGATGCCGGCCTCACCTCCATTTGCCTTGGCCTGGTCCGTGCCCTCGACAGCGTCGGGCTGCGGGTCAGTTTCTGCAAACCGGTGTCTCAACCCAAGGAAACCACCGACACGGTCGACCGCTCGGTGCATTTCATCGGCGCCATGACCGGGCGCAAACTCCCCGCCCCCATCAGCCTCAAGCAGGCGCAGCTCCTAATGAGCCAGCAACAGGGCGAGCTGTTGATGGAACGGATCGTCGGCCTCTATCAGGAGTGCGCAGGCAACGCGGACGTGGTGATCGTGGAAGGCCTGGTGCCGGATCGAAGCGAGGCTTACACCGCACGCATCAATGTGGAGGTCGCCCGCGCACTGAATGCCGAGGTCATTCTGGTCACCACGCCGGGCAACCGATCGCCGGAGGAGTTGGACGAGCACATGGAAATGGCGTCCCGTCTGTTCGCGGCCCCTAACGATCCGGATGTGATCGGCGTGATCCTCAACAAAGTGGGCGCACCGGCGCAGGATATGGGTCATCCCTATCGCGAGTACGTGCAGACCGAGCCGCAACCGCCCCAGCCCGACTATGCGCAGCTCTGCCAGATCTTCCAGCCCAATCGCCTGCGCCTGCTCGGCTGCGTTCCCTGGCGCCGGGATTTAATTGCACCGCGTACCACGGACGTTGCACGCGCCTTGCGCGCCAGGGTCATCCATGAAGGCAAGCTCCATTACCGCCGGGTCTCGAACTTCACCATTTGCGCGCGCACCGTGCGCAACATGGTGGACTCACTGCGTCCTGGTACGCTGATCATCACACCGGGCGACCGGGAAGATGTCATCGTGACCACCTGCATGGCGGCGTTGAGCGGCGTCCCGCTGGCCGGTCTGGTGGTTACCGGAGACCTGGAGCCCGATCCGCGTATCCTGCGCCTGTGCCAGCCTGCCCTGGAGACAGGATTGCCGTTGCTGGCAACGGCCTCCGACACCTATGACAGTGCCACTCTGCTGGCCAATATGAACACGGAAGTGCCGATTGACGACCACCAGCGGATCGAATCGGTCATGGAGGTGGTTTCGCAGCAGCTGGACCTGGAATGGCTTCGGCAGCATTGTGCCATCTCGCGCGAACCTCGGCTGTCGCCGGCCGCCTTTCGCTACCGCTTGGCGGAAAGAGCCCGCAACGCCAACAAGCGCATCGTGCTGCCCGAGGGCAATGAGCCCCGCACCATTCGCGCCGCCGCCATCTGTCACGAGCGCGGCAGCGCTCGCTGTGTGCTGGTGGGCAGCGCCAAGGATATCCAGGCCGTGGCCAGTACCCAGGGCGTGACCCTGCCATCCGGCATCGAAATCATCGATCCCGACGAGGTCCGCTCGCGCTATATCGATCCCATGGTGGAGCTGCGCAAGCACAAGGGCCTGACGCCCCAGATGGCCGAAGCCCAGTTGGAGGACAATGTGGTATTGGCAACCATGATGCTGGCCCGTGGCGAAGTGGACGGTCTGGTTTCAGGCGCGGTGCATACCACCGCCAATACAATCCGCCCGGCTCTGCAGCTGATCAAATCGCCACCCGGCGTCACTGTGGTTTCGTCGGTGTTCTTCATGTGCCTGCCGGAGCAGGTGCTCGTCTACG
>JAEZAA010000293.1 GCA_023430625.1 Pseudomonadota bacterium | reverse complement strand
CGAGTGGAAGGCGCGCGCAGTTGCATGATCGACCTCCAGCGCCTCTGCTCCTACGGCCACTTTCAGCTACAGGAACATTTGCTGACCGTACGTGAACTACTAGCCACCCTGGGCGAGATCCACAGCGCCTGGAACACCACCGCCTTATTGCAGGCGGAAGGCATCAACGCCCGCTTCATCGACCTCACCGGCTGGCGTGAACCCACCCTGCTGGATTTCGACGAGAAGATCCGCTCGACCTTCGACGCCATCGACCTCAGCCGCGAACTGCCCATCGTCACCGGCTACACCAAGTGCCAGGAAGGCCTGATCCGCAGCTACGACCGGGGCTACAGCGAAATCACCTTCAGCCGCATCGCCACCGTCACCAATGCCCGCGAGGCCATCATTCACAAGGAGTACCACCTGAGCAGCGCCGACCCCAAAGTCGTCGGTGCCGACAAGGTGGTGCCCATGGGCCGCACCAACTACGACGTGGCCGACCAGCTGGCCAATCTCGGGATGGAAGCCATTCACCCCCGCGCCGCCAAGGGCCTGCGCCAGCTGAACATTCCGCTGCGGGTGAAAAATACCTTTGAGCCCGAACACCAGGGCACCCTGATCACCACCGACTATCGCAGCGCCACCCCCTGCGTGGAAATCATTGCCGGCCGCAAGCGGGTGTTTGCCATTGAGGTATTCGATCAGGACATGGTGGGCGTGGGCGGCTATGACCGGCGGATTCTGGAAGTGCTGGAGCGCTTCAAGCTCAAGGTGATCACCAAGGACGTCAACGCCAACACCATCACCCACTTCGTCGACGCCAACCTGAAGAACGTGCGGCGGGTGGTGAGCGCGTTGGAAGAGATGCTGCCCAACGCCACCATCAGCATCAACAAGGTCGCCATCGTCTCCGCCATCGGCAGCGACATGCAGATCCCCGGCATCCTGGCCCAGACCGTCAAGGCCCTGGCCGACCAGGACATCAGCGTGCTCGCCCTGCACCAGTCCATGCGCCAGGTGGATATGCAGTTCGTGATCGATGAAGAGAACTATGAGGCCGCAATTGTCAGCCTGCATCGGTGCTTGATTGAGCCGCATAATCATCAGTATGCGATTTGTGCGGCGTAAGGCTCATTCGTCCAGCCTGCGCTGCAGGCTGTTGTAGATTTCGTTGCGCTCCCGCTTGCCAACGACGATGACGGTTACGGTGACAACTTCATCTTCAACCTGATACACCAGGTGGTATCCAGACTGCCGGAGCTTGATCTTGTAGAGGTTGTGCCCTCCAGTCAGTTTGGCGGAGGGCACATGAGGGGATTCCAGACGTTCGGCGAGTTTCTTCTTGAACTGTTCCTTGATGGTGTCGCCTAGCTTTTTCCACTCCTTGAGCGCCGTCTTCTTAAACCGCAGCTCATAGGTCATCCAGGTTTACCTTGACAGCCTCTTCACCCTGCCGCTCTTGAGCAATGGCAAGCAACTCCAGATCTTCCAGCTTATCCATCAGCACTTCATAGGCATCCGCGGGAACACAGTAGAAGGCCGGCTCGTTGTGATTTAACACGGCAATGGGCGCGCCATGGCCACTGGCGACCACCTTCATTGGGTTCGCCTTAAATTCGGAAATGCTTGCGGCAATATTGGCTAGAATCCGGCTGGTCATGGGCTCACCTCAGCAATCTTAATTAGGGCTAATTATAGTCCTGAATTTAGGTCTGATGGCAATGTGACCAAGGCCAGTTTAATTGACATACCGGCCAAACGAATGCCGCCTCGCTTTCTGCTGACTTACGTCTTCACACAAACAAAAATCGCATTCCCCGACTGCCCATCCCAGGGAATGATCTTGTCATAGTCATGCTCAAACACATGCACTTCGAAGTATGGCTCCAGCAACGCCCTTAATTCCTCGAAGCCAAAGGCCACCATGGGGTGTTCGTCCTGCCAGGTTTGGGTTACGTCCTGGGTGGTTTTCTCGATGCTGAGTTTGAGGGATTGTCGCTCACCCTCGCCGCTGTAGTACCAGCTTGAGCTGAACACAAAGTCGCTGCCTTCATGCTCAACTGCATGCCGGACAAACAGGGCGTTGTTGATCTTGTTCTTGTCCACCACGTTGAAGCAGAACAGGCCGTCGGCGCTGAGGGCGCGGTGCACGCTGGCGATGCAGTCCTTGAGCTTGTCGATGCCGGCGCTGTAGTGGATGGAATACAGAAAACAGGTGATCAGATCGAGCGGTTCTTCCACCTGGAAGTCGCACATATCCTGCAACGTAAACCGCGCTTGCGGGCAGCGTTGCTGAGCGATGTCGAGCATGGGTTGGTTGATGTCCAGCCCGCTGCTTTGGTAGCCGAAATCGAGAAAATGCCGAACATGGGGGCCGGTGCCGCAGGCCAGGTCCAGATGGCGGTCGCCCTGGTTGCCGAACAACTGGTGCAAGCGGCGGATGCTGTTGCTTTGGGCCTGGTAATTGATGTCGGCGCACATCAAATCGTAATAGCCGGATAAATCGGTATAGAGGGCGTTGGACGACATGACAACCTGGCGGGCAAGCGGAAGGACGTGGGCCGCGTATGGTATAGCAACCGGCCCAGTAGACAAAGCACAGAGCGACCCGAACTCAATCACCTGATGAATCGTCACCTCGCCGGATCCGCCCGAGTTCATTAAAAATTTGCTCACCTCGACAGACGCGCCATCGGATGGCCCCGCAAATATTACCTTCTGCGGAGTGTGTCACTTTTGGAGTTTTCATGGTGGCAATCATTTGTGGGAGAATTACCGACAGCTGGCTTACTTGCTACTTTAACGCCGCAGCCCGTCACATATTCATCTTTTACCGATATAGAAAGGATTCGCTCATGCCAGATGTTCCACGAGCTATTAACGACAATAGGAACGTAATCCAGACGATTAGCGGTTCAGTGGCATCAATTGGATTAGAACAAACAGGCAGACGAGTGGCCGGTGTGTTAGTGACGCCAGCAACTTGGGCTGCCAATCACGCTGCCGATGGAAGCTCGCCAGGAGTTGTAGATGTTGGCATTTGGCTTCTTGGTTTAATCTCTGGTCCGGCCTCAATTGCAACCGGAACGATCAAGGCTTTCGTCGATGATGATATCAACCGTAGATTAGCAATTGTTCGTTCCAAAGAGCCGTCCAAGTACGCCAAAACAATCAGAGCATGCTCTGATTACGGCATAGCCTCTCCAGCCATAAATGCCATGACCATTGCAAATAGAGGCGGTACTGCCTGGATTACGAACATAGGGCTTTGGGTATATATCACTGACGCGAAAGGCCAGCTCGTTGCGGACTATGAGCCAAAGGAATTTGTAACGATGTACCGTCCCAAAAGCCCTTACCGTCAGAATGCCAGTGGTGGCTTCGATTGGGAGGTCGTCAGAAAGCGATGATTACGAAATCTGCATGCCTGCTACCCCTGCTGCTAACACTGAGCGCCTGCTCGCCTAAAGACGATCAGCAACAACATCTGTCGGAAGCAGGGTTTGATATACTCTGTGAGCATTTTGCAAAGCTAACACAAGCAAAAGACTATCAGACCTTAAGTAGCGAAGAGCGTGGCGCCAAGCTAGAAAGCATGCTGGCTAAAAGTCTTGAACCTGCCACTGAGGCGTACATGACCTGGACCGCCGTTCGCAATGCCCCTCCCACGGAAAGGTACCATTTGTATAAGGAGGCCGCGACGAGCACTGGTTATACCAACTGGACTTGTCCGGCGATAGAGCATCAGGCCCATGAAGTCGGCTCTATGCATAATTAGCCTGGCAGCGAGACGTGCGCCCGAACCGCCAACACCCATCCTGCTACAACCAGGCGGCGGGCGTTCGACAAACTTGCTCCGCTGTTTTTGGCGCCTTCCTAACCGACAAAATGGTTCGCCATATATCAGGCTCAAACGCATCTGCACCGCTGTATAGTATTACATCCACGACAACCGATTGAGCACTGTCATCAGATATCCGTAGCCAACGCCACTTCTCTTTGATTTGACTTGCAGGCGCATAGCCCACTCTTACCAAACACGTCTTATCCGCACTTGCCATGCTGCATTGAACGCTGCTTTGGGCTTCTGGAGAATTTGCCTCAAACAGTTCTAGCGTATTGCGGACATAGGTTGGCGTATCAACGTCAATCTCTCCCAGGCAATTCGGCCGGATCTCCAGCGTCGGCGCATCATGCTCATGGTGAGCCAAATATAAATGTCCAGATGGCAGATTACGCTTCTGCCAATGATCAGGCGCTTCAAGCTGAAGCCCGATCATGGGTACATTTAGCACCGAGTAGGATGTTGCCGTCGGTGTGAACCCCGCCGTTATTTCTTTTCCCTCGAAGAAACCTCCGACTTCCGCGATTTTTTCCTTCAGTTCCTTATCGAAGGCAAATACGGCAACCAACGCGGAAGCGCACAGTGCAGATAGTGCTGCAGTCTTTGCCGGATGCGATTTTCGATTCCAGGATGATAAAGCGATCAAAACAGTTGTTATGACGACGATCAGACCAGGCACATACTGCACCCAATCACCAACCGGAAAAACCTCATACCAATAAAAAATATACTGAAGTATAAAAAAATAACTAACGCCAACCAACGCAAAAACATTTGCCCTGTAAAACTTGTCACTTTTTAGCTGGGCACTATTAATTGCGATAAAAATAAACAGAAGCGGAATCAAAGCATGCATAATTATCAGCTATTTTTTATTTGTTAAAAATTTAATTTCAATTTCGAGTGACTTTCCCAAGCAATCGCCCGCCATTCTAACCCATGGTGGGCCTGGCTTCGATAATTCCCAAAGATTCACATCAAATCTCGACCATAGAACGAAACTCTGGCCATCCCGCCTCCAACCTAGGTCTGTATGTGGGTGATGTGCGGAGTTATGACGTGGCGCGCAGGCCGGCGATCTTTTAGCTCAGTGCCTGACGGGTTAGTCGACGGATCAAACGGGGACGCCCGGCTCTGGGCTGTGCGGAAAGCCTCAGAGCGTTCGCATCAAAAATTTAGATGGGAATGGTTTGCATCCATCTGGTGGCGGATCTACTATGTCTTTAAGATGTTTTTTGAATACATGTTAAAGACCGCCGCAGAGGACTGCCGTCATGACCCATCAAGATCTTCGCAACCAGTGCGCCACCCATACCCTTGGAAGCCTTGCCTTCAACTTCCCGAAAACCCGTGAGGTGTTCGCACGGCACAACATCGATATCTGCTGCCAGGAAGACATGCTGGTGCTGGATGCGGCCCGCCAGGCCCGGATCGACCCCCGGCAACTCTGCAATGAACTGAATGAGGCGGCGTCCATTGAACAGGATGAGCCGCCCCTGGATGAACTGGAAACGGATGAGATTCTGGCTCGCCTCACCAATGAGCGGGATCAGGCGCACATCCGCCAGCTCTTCCAACTGCAACGGCTCGCGCGCAAGATCGAAACGGTCCACCGCGGCAATGCCCAGGTGCCACACGGCCTCACCCGGCTGCTCAAGATCTTTAACCGAGAGTTTATCGATCACCTGGAACGTGAACAGCAGTACGTGTTCGCCCACATGGCCGGTGATCAGCCGCCACGGCCGGAAACACCCATCAGCCAGATGAATCAGGAGCATGACGAACTGGGCAAGCGCCTTAAGCAGATCCGTGCGCTGACCAACCAGTATCAGACACCACCTGATGCCTGCCGCTCCTGGCAGCGTCTGTATCTGGAGTTGGAGGCGCTGGACGACAGCATCACCGAACAGGTGCAACTGGAGCGCAATGTGCTCTATCCGCGATTCCAGTTCTGAACCTGTGTCCGCCACAACAAAGAAGGCCGCTCTTGAGCGGCCTTCTTTGTGAAACCTTCGAGTGCTGCCGATTACAGCGCAGGCACTTCCAGGCTGGAGACCAGGTTGTTGGCGAACTCCACATCCACCTTGAAGGTGCCACCCTCGGGCCGCTTGTACAGCAGGTCGCGGGTATCCACCACCAGCACCAGACGGTTGCCCTTGGGCACGTCATAGGCCGCCGTCACCATCTCGATATCGAGCTGCTGGGTTTTGCCCGCCTTGGTGCTCGGCAAGGTGATGGGGGCGTGGGTGATCAAACGGCCGGTGCCTTTCCAGTCCATGTCGTACAGATAGGCCACCAGCTGCGCGCGATCGTTGCGCGGCGTCACCTGCAGGCGCACCTTGGCGTTGCCGCGAATCGCCAGCTTGTTGCTCAGGCGCTCGGTCTGGAACCAGACGCTGCGATCCGCGCCCAACAGCGGAATCGATGCCGTCACCGGAACGTGCACCTGCTCCAGAATCTGACCCAGCAGCGGGAAGCCGGTGTCCGCCATGGTGTCGGCCCAGGAGCTGATGGTCAGCTCGGTGCCCTTGCGGCTCTGCCAGGGGGTGTCATCCAGCGCGCCCGGACGCAGGAGGCTGCGGGGGTGCAGATACCAGCGACGGGTTTGCGCTTCCGGAACCGGAAACTCGGAGAAGCCTTCGTAGCGGTCGGTCATCATCACCTTCATCTGCACCGGCGCCATGGTGTCGATGGGGGTTTCGATGCCCTTGAGGTGGCTGTCGAACCAGCGCTCCACGTTGTTCCAGATGCGGGTGTTCAGATCACCCAGCATGCCGCCGATTTCCGCGCTGGCATGGGTGCCGGCCTGCAGATCGAAATGCTTGGGCCCGGTCAGGCGGCGGTGCAGTTCCAGCGGGCTGTTGGGCTGGAACAGGTTATCGCCGTAGCTGTTGGTCTGGTACACGGCGGTGCCGTTGGCATTGAGCTGATCCACATAGGTCAGCGGTGAACGGATGCTGGCCCAGGCAATGGTGGATTCCACATTGCTGTGAGTCCGCACGTTTTCCCACAACTCACCGATCTCCGGGCTCGGACGGCCCAGCAGCTCGCCGGTCAGCGTCAGGATCTCGCCCCACAGCAAACGGGGCGTTTGCTGCGCGTACAGCGCCTCCACCAGACTACCCCAACCGCTCATGGCGGCCACCGCCTTCACGCGGGGATCATGGGCCGCGCCCAACAGGCTGATGCCCGCGCCATAGGAAATACCGGCCGCACCGATGCGCTCCGGATCAACCGGCGCGTTGGCGATCAGCCAATCGACCACCCGACTGAAATCGTCCATGTCCTTCGGCCCGGCCGTATCCACCAGACCACCGGACTCACCCCAACCGCGCGAGCTGTAGCTCAGCACCACATAGCCATGCTTGGCCAAGCGGGCTGCGACCGTCAGGTACTCATACTCGTTCAAGCACCAGCTGTTGACGAAAATCACCGCCGGGAACGGCCCTTTGCCCGCCGTGGGCACGAAGATGTTGGCTTCCAGATTCACCCCGTCCGAGGCATAGATGACCACGTCATCGTTGGTGGTGTAGGCATCGGACTTGGGAAACAGGGGCTGGTTCAGGATACCGCCCACCAGAGACAGGGCCGGGAAAAACGCGGAGGAAGTCACGAGATCCGCCTGAGCGGTGGTGTTCGCGCCGAACAGCAGCGCAGCACCCAACGTGCACGCGCGGTACAGGGATGACAGCTTCATGGGATGGCCTTTTCGTTATTGTTCGGGTGACGCCTGTCTCCTGCTGGAGACCTTCGGGGTACAACTGTACCAGCGGAAACGTGACATTACATGATGATTCATAAAAACGTGAGACATCTGTCACGAATGCTTTGGTGGGGGGGCTTTGTTTGGGTGGAGCGGGTGTGTGCTTTGGGCACAGGGGCTTTAGATCAGCGACGGAAGTTCGTATATCTGCCGGCGGCCAACCAAATGACTGCCACTTAGTCTTTTAGTTTCAGATACTTATATTAATTTACACCTACTGGCGTGAGTAGATAGGCGACAATATAAGAAGCGTGATAAACGAAACAATGGCGCAAAATTTTCTGGCACGTGAGTAGGTGCTAGCGGCAAAAGCGGCACCAGTTAATGGATGGACAGGATCGTTCGTGATTCAATTCCAGAAAATATACGACAAGGTGATAGACGACCGAAGGTCGTATAACTAACTGTTATACGTAAAAGGAGAAAGCATGACAGATCAGGAAGTTAAATCTCTTTTCTCGGGCAATATTGGGATTGAATATGGGCAATTCTATATTGATATTCCGGAACCAGAGGAAGATGACGAAGAAGATTATCTTGATCCTGATGGGGCGTTTGAAAACCAACAAAATGGCATTTGTGGCGCAGCTCAAACGGGAAAAATATTATTCGTTGTTGGCCCTCAAGCAGGTGTTGCTGCAATCAGTGTAGAGTTAAGTAAGTCTGAGCCAATGCTTGATCAAACTTATGACGAAATTGTTGAGGTCGCATTTAGCCGTGGAAGCAGCGAAGTTGCGGTGTGTGAGTGGGGTGGTGGAGAAACTTACCCTCTCGACATCCCTGAAGGAGATTACGTTGTTCGTTATAGCATTTTAGGTATGGGCCGTGACTATGACGAAGATAGTGATTGGGATGCGCCGGTTGAAGGGCAAAAGCACTTGATCCAGCTGTGGCCCAGCAATCAAGCACAAGAAAAAATAGTGAAAGTAACTTCTGAGATAGCCTCATACTGGCACAAGGAATGGGGCAGCCAAAAGTAACGTATAACCAACCAATCAAGTCCATTCCCGGCCTGACGGCCGTCCACCGGACGCCCTAGTTGGGCGCCGCTTATTATTGGCGTTAGGACGATAAGGAAACCATGCAAAACCCACTCATCGAAAAGCTTCTTGAGCTTTTAGACATCACACGAGATGGGCTTATTGTTCGATCCGTTGGTGGCGCGCATGGTGCGGCCCCCATGGAAATAGAGCCTTACGATTTTCTTTTGCAAGCCGAAGAAGATTTTGAGCGAGGCGAAAGAAGCGCCGAAATAAACTGCCTTACTAACGCGAAGCGTGCAATCGTGAGCCAAATGGATCAGGCGTTACTGACTTTCGGATATAAGTCATTTCGTTGGAACATACCGAAAAAATTAGATGTCCTTACTGAATTAGGTTTTGTAGCTCCTAGAATTTTGAAGCGTGTTTCTGCTGCTAGGAACATGCTTGAGCACGAATACAAGCGCCCGACGCCTCAAGAGATTGAGGATGCCCTAGATTTAGCTTGGCTATTTGTTTCAGCTAGCCAGGCGAAGTTACATCCATTCGGCGATACCTTTTATATAAGCGATGTTAAGTACCTCTCTGAGAAAGGCAGCTTCAGCAAGTTTCTAAGCCTTGGGCTAGATTACGATGGAGAATCTGTTAGTTATGACGTTCGAGCCATGGATAAGACCTCTGATGATGTGGTTATTGGTGTGGCGGAGATAAGGAGCGGAGAGCCAGGATTCAGTATTTTGGTAAGATTGGCCGATGCAGCAGACACTGGAGTGAAGCTTGAAAAAGTGCTGGATGAATTTGCGTCGTTCGTGTTCGCGTCCTAACCAAAAAATCAAACCGACGCAGCAAGCTGCGCGGTTTATTTGAGCGTTAGGCAAGAGCATGGAATCCACAGAGAAGACTAAAGACTACAGCAGCTTTTCTTCTGCTGCGAAATCAAGATTTCGTCCGATGGCAGAGTCGCTGGGATATGAACAAATCACAGCCACTGTCTACATGAAAGATCGGGGTGAGTGGTATGAAACATTCAACCTCCAAGCTTCATCCTATGGAAATCCATTTTTTTATATTAATTACGGCGTATGCATCCCAGATCGGTGGCCCGGTGTAAAACAGGAACTCAAGGATGCTGGATGGATCCTTGGTCGCCGGCTTTCGTATAAAGGAAACGGCGCTTTCCCCTGCAAAACAAAAGCCGAAATAGAAGAAAGCGCAGCATACGCTTTAGAAGAATACAAACGTGAAGCCGTCCCTTGGCTTAAAGATCTCAAATTAGAGAAAATTTGCGACCTTTACTTCGAAACCACCAACCTGGACAAAGATCGCCTCGGATGTCACGAGTGGGGGCACCAGCTTGGCGCTGCCAACTACGGATTCCTTCTCTTGAAGGCAGGCAAGAAAGCTGAAGCTCTGGCATGGCTTCGGGAGGCAGAGAGGCTCATGGCGGTTCCTGTCTTTATCACGAGGGAGGGAAATGTAGTGCACGAGCGCGAGAAGTATTCCCGCATCGAAAAACCGGAGCGCGATGAATTGGAGCGCCTCGAAATCGTGAGGCGCACAATCAAAGAATTGAGTTTTGCCTAACAATTCGCGCCACGCGGACGCACTAAAGTGCGCCGGTGCGCTTTGGCGTTAGGCAGTAACCCCGCCCTAGTTAACTTCTATTACTGCTCAGCCAACCAAAATCGGGTTCCGAGCGATGGATAAGAAAGAAGAGCGCCTCAGGCGACTGTTCGCGAACATGGACAGTGACAAGTTGGCTGTCCAAGCCCAAGATCCCCAGATGACGCCGATGGCGAAAACGCTCGCGCATGCGGAATTGCAAGCGCGCGAGGGCTTGCCAGGCGCAGGCGATACCGAAGCGACTGGGGCGGTGACCACCACGGAGCCAAGCTCAGGTATTCGCGCTCGTCACATCGTCACCTCAGCGCTGGGGATGCTGTTAGGCGCCCTGGCCTTCGAGCAGTACGACCTCGCCATCCTTGGCAGTGCCATCATCCTCATATTGATCGCGAGGCTTTTGCCCTCCTTCGGGGCCGCTTGCGGGCTTGCCCTGCTCCTGTCCCCGCTCTGGTTCTGGCTTGCTGGCTGGTACGCCACCGGCAACTGGTTCATCAACTGCATTCTGATCTTCATGTCGCTAATTCCAACCGGGATTGGACTTGCGATGCTTGAAGCCACGTTTTTCAGAGGAGAAGACGCCGATTTCTTGCGCGATCTGTCTCAGAAGGCAGGTCGCGCAGCGAGCATACTTATAAGGAGGCGTCGTTAGCTGCACTCGCGGACTCATAGGGCGTTGAGCGCAAAGGGCAAGAGCGAGGCGCTCGCTGACTCGGAGATGAGTCATCAGCTAACGAGGCGCCAGGCCTTATTGGAGCATTTATGGATCGTTATGTGGCTTTTCTTCGCGGCGTCAGCCCCATGAACTGCAAAATGCCGGAGCTCAAGCGCTGCTTCGAGGCCGCTGGTTTCACGGATGTGAAGACTCTTCTGTCCAGTGGCAACGTGGCATTTTCCGCCAATCCGGAGAGCCTGCCCGCTTTGGAAAAGACGGCAGAAGAAGCCATGGAAAAGCACCTTGGCAAGGTATTCCAGACCTTTGTTCGACCCTCAATATTTCTTCAATCGCTGATTGAGCCGTCGCCTTTCAGCGCATTCCAGTTGCCCGCAGGGTCAAAGCCAATCATTACCTTCTTGCGCCGGCCATACGACGGGCAGCTCAGGCTTCCAATAGAGCAGGACCAAGCGTCCATCCTTCGGCTTGAGGGAACCGAGGTTTTCTCTGCCTATGTGCCCAATGAGAAAGGCGCAAAATTTATGTACTTGCTAGAACGAACCTTCGGCAAGGAGATCACGACGCGGACGCTGGAGACGGTTCGAAAGTGTTCTATGGCATAGATTGGGTAGCAACAAGAGCATCAGGTCCCAGACTTTTTCTACTGCCGTGGCAGGCAGACATTTAACTCTGTGTTATGCATCAAGGAGGAAACCGTGAAAGAGACGGGAAAAATCAACTACATCGAAATGCCCTCACGAGACCTTGCAGCAACCAAACGGTTCTTCGCTGATGCTTTTGGATGGTCATTTGTCGACTACGGCCCTGATTATGTAGCCATTGAAAACGCCGGGCTGGATGGCGGGTTCTTCAAGTCCGACCGTGTGGCCACGACACGCAATGGAAGTGTACTGGTCGTCCTTTATAGCACCGACCTGGAAGCCACTCTCGAGACAGTAACGTCGGCGGGCGGACAAATCGTTCAGAACATTTTCTCGTTTCCTGGCGGTCGCCGTTTTCACTTTACTGACCCAAATGGTAACGAGTATGCCGTCTGGTCAGAGTCAAAGGCATAACATGTACAGGCTCGGCGACGGCCAACGCGAAAACTGGGGCAGATTTACTTTTGGCTTTGAAAATAGATCTGTCCCAGTTTCACACAGGAAACCTAACCATTCACAATCAGGCCGACACCGCTTCGCTCGGCCACTGTTGGCGTCATTAGGCTACTCATGAAAATTCTTGCTATTTCCTTCGCTGTTCTTGTTCTTGCCACGCCTGCGAGCGCCAGAGATCGCATGGTTGATGGCTTCCCGGATTTACCATCGGACGCACAGGAGGTTGCTGAGCGTAGTCTGGCCTGTCAGCACTTTTGGGGCGAGGTTAATGGCACAGGTGACGGGCGAGACCAGCAGGTTGCCGAGCGCCTGAGTGAGCTCAAGTGTGATCAGATCGAGCAGGATCTTCAGCAGATGCGTACCAAGTATCGAGCAAGCGAGAGATTCCTAGAGATTCTGTCGGAGGCGGCTCATGATTGAGCCGCCTGTCGATTCATTCGAGCCGACAACGTTATACCCGTTAAGCCTCAGCACATTGCTCTAAAGGAAGCTATGGAAGACAAACAATGAGTAAGCTTCTGCCCCTCTGCCTTTTATCACTTGTGCTGCTTTCAGGGTGTTCATATAAAGAAATCCATCGCCATCTTGTCTGCTCCCCCGACGATTCTACGGTGTCTTACCAGGCATGCATCAGGCATGGGGAGCACGTCGAGAAGGCCCATCGGGAGGCAAAAAAGCCACCCGAACCCATCATCAAGGACTGAATGAAACCGTTGGGCGGGCAGGATCAAACGTAATGCTGCGCGGTGATCGCAACGGCTGCTGGCTGCGCCAGCGCGACCTTGGCGCCCCTGGGTTGCAAAGTATGCCGGAGATACCAGATTTCCGGCTGAAATCATGGCAAAGTTCGGTGATATTTTTTGAGCACTCGTGACAAAGTCGTTCTAGCCGAAGGGACTACGCGTCCCCTGCTTTCGGCAACACCGGGGAATCGATTATGAAAAATCACAAGCCGCTTTCGTCCAAGAAGCCACCGGCGCCAGATGAGAATCACGGGCTCATTGAAACCTGGATCGCCAATACCAAACCGGCCTTGAATCCGATTGTCTCTGAGTTGGACCGATTAATTCGGGACAACCTAAGCAACCCGCGTTACGCCATTAAGTGGGGCAAGGCCTATTACGGGACGCCAGACTGTGGCTGGTGTATTGAGCTGGTGGCTTATGACATTTCGGTCAATCTCGTGTTCCTCAACGGGAGCAAACTCAGTCAGCCACCGGAGCTCGGCGATGAATCCCGCTACGTGAAAATCAAAAGCCTTGAAGAGCTTCAATCTGCTCAGCTTCAGTGGTGGATCAAAGAAGCCTGTTCACTGCCAGGCTGGGCCTGGTAACTAACTGACAGGAGGCCGATATGAAGGTGAAACGCATCGTCGCCAACATCGCGACAGCGAACCCCTCAGAAGCCGAGCGATTTTATTCGGCTATTTTTGGACTCCAGCTGGTCATGGATCACGGGTGGATCAGGACCTATAGCTCCGGCGAGACAATGACCACCCAGCTCAGTGTGGCATCGGAAGGTGGCGCGGGTACGCCGGTTCCCGATCTATCGATCGAGGTCGATAGCCTGGAGACGGCCTTGCAAAGAGTGAAGGACGAAAATATCAAGATCGAATACGGACCGGTCACTGAGCCCTGGGGCGTTCGCCGGTTTTATATCCGCGACCCGTTCGGCAAGCTCATCAACGTCTTACAGCATGAATAGCCCCATCGGGCATGTTCTGACCATTGGCAGGACTCGGCGTTAACGCACCTTATGACCCATGAACGCTCAACATTTTCCCTGATCGGGGACCAGTATCTGGATACCCAGCACGATGCGGAATACATCGCGAGCCTTGAGCGCGAGCTCCAGGAGCGTGGGGTGGTCGGCGTCAGGCGTGTCCTGCTTGAGTATCTGGCGGCCTCCAGTCTCTGGTGGAATGTCTTCTGGTGGGATTGGTGCAACCTTGATGAGCGCGATGTGAAGCTTGGCTGGCAGCAGAATCTTGCTCTGTTTGCGATGGTAGCAGCGGTGTCGGGAATACTTGAAGGCCTTCTGGTTGCGGTGTTCTGCACCTTGGGGCTCCATCTGGTCACTTTATGGATTGGGCTTGGCTTACGATCCGGGACCAAGCTGGAGGAATAGTTTTAGTTCATTGCGGGCCTCCAGTTGGACGCGCCAAGCAAATGCATCAGGCAAAGAAAAGGAATAACGGATGCCCGGCTGTTCGCTATCGCCACAAGACAAGAAAGCCTATGCGCTCGAGGTGGGCCGGATTCTTGTTAAGAAACATGGGAAGCAGAAGTACTACAGCCCTCATCGGGTAAAAATGGCTTCGCGGCAATCCCGCTACGACATTGATTGGCACTGCTGGGCGATGTGTTTGTATACGTCCCCGTCCGACTTCAAGTCGTACCATGATTCTATCGGTGAGACCTGTGACTATGCCGCGATGAAGGCCGAAATGGCGTCAGCGCTGACAGAGGGCGCCTCCGATTCATGGTTTGATTTTGACTTCGACCTGTCTTGGCTGGAGTGGCCAGACTTCGATTTGCCGTCGATTTTTGACATTTTCGACTAACGCATCCGTTCCACACAGACGCACCACATAGGCATTCCGTGCTGGGAGATCTCTTATGACAACAGCCAGACCATTTTTCATGTTCCAGGACGGCACGGCTCAGGCCGCGCTGGATCTCTACTTCACGACTTTTCCGGACTCCCAGATGGTGCACGTCGAGCGCTATGCCCAAGACGAACCCGGCCCGCTCGGCACGATCAAAATGGCGGTGTTCACCCTGTGCGGCCGTGAGTTCATGTGCTCCGACAGCCCCATCAAGCACAACTTTTCATTTACACCGTCGAACTCTACCTTCGTGGAATTCGATTCAGCGGTAGAGTTAGAACGCGTGTTTGCCCGCCTGGCGGAGGGCGGCCAAGTCCTGATGCCATTGGACAATTATGGCTTCAGCCAACGGTTCGGCTGGGTGAATGATCGCTTTGGCCTGTCTTGGCAGCTTAATGTTGCCGGGTGAACTGAAGATTGAAGCACGCCGGTTATAACGGCGTTAACCGCATGTGATCCGAGAGCTAGAAAATGACGTCACTGGAAAGATCCACGTTCGAAGCAGTGGTGCTTCTACCCGAGCAGCCCGAGCAGCCGGCCGACGATGACGCGTGGGCCTTCGCGGTTCTCCCGAAGGATGCGAGCGCGTTGCTGCCACGACGTGGTCGGGTAACCGTCGCGGGAACCATCAATGGTCAGGCGTTCCAGGCGCTGCTGGAGCCGGATGGCCGGAAAAGCCACTGGCTGCGTATCAATGAAGCGCTGCTCAAGGCGTCCGGTGCGGTCATTGGCGGGCTCGCCCAGTTTGAGATCGCGCCTGTGGAGCAGGAGCCCGATCCGGAAATCCCTGCTGACCTACTCGCGGCTTTAGAGGCCGCTCCTGATGCTCGGGCGACCTGGGACGACACCACGACTGTTGCGCGCGTCGATTGGATTCATTGGATTGTCTCGGCCAAGCAAGCAAAGACACGCAGCAAACGGATCAAGGACGCCTGCGACATGCTGGCCGAAGGCAAGCGACGAGTCTGCTGTTTTGATTCGTCGGGCTACTTCAGCAAAGCCTTCAGTGCGCCCAAAGCAGCCGATTTGGGCCAGTAAGGTCTTGCCAGAAAGGCTGACGCGATTCGGGACTTCGTTCAGCGCACTGCATCCGCATCAACGACTGAACTAGGGATATAACTGCACAATCCCGCTCTGCCCGCGCATGTCGCCTACGATCCAGATCTGCTCGAACGGGTGTTGGTCGGGGATGTTGATCTGGTGTTTGAGAGACAGGATTTCATCCGTGGTCCAGGCCGGATGGGCGTTGCGGATCACCAGCCAGACCCGCCGGCTTTCGTATTGCTTGAGGGACTTGTTGGCCAGAATCCGGTTAAGTGCCTGCAGGAGCCGGACGTGGGCATCTTTCACCTGGCCCAGGCTGATCAGTTCCTGATGGGTTTTCTCGCTCAGCTCCCGCCCCAGCAGTTGCATGGCTTCCTGCTCAGCGCCGTACAGATGGGCGATTTCCATATCCAGGCGCTCGCCATCCAGAAGGCAGGACACATCCGGCCGGCTGGGCTGGTTGTGCCAGATATGACGAATCCGCACGCCAGTCTTGCGCTCGTACCAGCGCATGAAGAGGCGGGCGGCGGCGTGCTCCAACGCGATTTTTTCGGATTCACTGTCACTGTTGCGCTGCATGGCTTGAGTATCGGTTACAGTTTGTTCAGCGGCAAGCCAGGCACAAGGCCTCGAAATCAGCCCCTTTAAAAAATTTATCGCCACCTGTCGAAATCACATGGGCTTGTTCGACTACAGGATGACAACGAACAAAAACCACCTTTCAAACCTTGGAGAAAGAGAACAATGACCCGGATGATTTTCGTAAACCTGCCCGTTACGGACCTCGAGGCGTCCATGAACTTCTACAAAGCCCTCGGCTTTGAGAACAACCCCCAGTTCACGGACGAGACGGCGGCCTGCATGGTCTGGAGCGACGCCATATTCGTGATGCTGCTCACCCATGCCAAGTGGCGCACCTTCACCGACCGGCCCATTCCGCCGACCACGTCCAGCGAGGTGATGCTCGCCGTCTCCTGCGAGAGCAAGGAGGCAGTCGACGCCATGAACGAGGCGGCGGCCAAAAATGGCGGCACGGCGGACATCAACCCCATGCAGGACCTGGGCTTTATGTATAACCGCAACCTGGCTGATCCCGATGGCCACGTGTGGGAAGCCATGTGGATGGACATGGCGGCGTTTCAGGAGGCAGATAATGGCAGTACGGCTGGGAGGCACTAGATGGCTTCATCCCATATTGCGCGCGCGATATCGGGGTCAAGCTGATGATCGTGAAGTCCTTGCTGAAGCTTGCCAAGCGCACGCTGTAGCACCCTGCTCAGTTGATGGCGCTTGTATCCGAGTGCGTCCGCAATGATTTTTTTCTTGAGGCCATCCTGATACAGCAACTTCAGAACTAACCGCTCCTCTCCATTGAGCGGAACGCCTGGGCACTGCTGCACCTCCGTTGTCTCGTCGGAGCGCACCGGCACATCGTCAGGTGCAGCACTAGGACGAGAAGGGAATATGCACAGGGACAGAGTCAGCATCAGCTTGTCGATCAACCTTTGCTGATCCACATAGTCGGGTCCGGGCTGAAGGGGTATATCCCACTCATCGACATCACAAAGAGTGGGCTCCTGCCCGAACTCGGTTGAGGTCGTTTCCATGATCGGCTGACCACAGGAAGGAATTCGTGCTCGGATCACCCGAATCGCCTGTTCGACAAAGCCTGCCTCCCACATTCCTTCCTGTTGAAACCTGACAAGGACTTCGCTGGGGCTTTGCCGTTCAAGGCTGAGCATCTTCCAGATGCGAATCCAGGTCGGGCCTTGTCGCTTCAACCACTCGGGTGGGCGGGGCCTTCCAAAGCGCCTTCTCGCAAATTCTTCCAGCAGATTATTGGTGACGGCTTGCAAGTAGGTGTCCAGACTCGCCTGGCCTCGAAAATTTGATAACAGCTGCCACTCCTCGGCGCTCAGCTCCTGGATGACATAGGTCGCCGCTTCTTCGGCCAAGCCCACCTGGCCGAAACGGCGCAGGGCGATTCGGTCCAGCTTCTTCAGCCAGTTGGGGGATAGAACGAGGTCAGGCCAGGCAATAGATTTTGCGGGCAGACGGTCGAAAATGACTGGTTTTGAAACGACGTTGAGCTGCATCATTGCGCTTTGCGGCTATCAGAATGGCAAGCGTTTTCGGGTCTGCCGACCCGCCTCCGCTCGTCCTGACGCCTCCTTGTCAGAAATAACTCCATTAGCCCCGACACCCACCGCACTCCCACGTTCGTCTAGTTCAAACGGGTAGCCTATGAGAGCGTCATTTGCGGCCTGTTATAACGCACCTGTCGGTAATTGGCATCACCCAAATTGGGTATGCCTACGAAAATGTGTACCAGGGCTCACTACCAGATCACGCACGGTAGAAAGCAACTGCGGTTAGTGATGGCTTTTTAGCGACGCTGCGACCGGAAAACCTGTCGTTTGGACAGTTTTGTCCGTCTAAGTAAGCAAAGGGAAAATCTTCAGGAAACTCGCCATGGAACAGGTTCAAGAATCAGGCCGGCATTACAGAGTCAGGCGCCTTCTCGCCCCATTGTCACTAATGTTGATGATCGGCCTGACGGGCTGCAGCGGTGGAAGTCCAAGCCAGACAAACACGACCTATTCCGGACCGGAGCAGGGTGAAGACGCCCCGCCCGGCGCCAACGGAGCGGATCCTGGTGAGTCTGACACACCCGCAGTGAGCGCCGGCGGTCACCAAACGGCTGATTCGAATGTACTGCTGACCTTTGCCGGAGAGGCCAGGGTCGCCGAAGGAGCCACCATCGAGCAGGTGACCTGGACCCAGATCGAGGGGCCGACCGTCCAGTTGCTGACTCCGGATCAGCTTTCCACCGACGTGCTGGTGCCCGACGTAACGGCGCGCGCCCATCTACGGTTTCAACTGGTCGTTGTGGATGATCAGGGACGAACCGGCTCGGATATCACCACCTTAATCGTGGAGCCCCTGAAAACATTTATTCGCGTCGTGGGGGGAGTCACCCAGGAAAATGCGAGCACCGTCGAGTTCAGTCTTCGCCTCAACCAGTCCAGCCGGGTTCCCGTGACCGTGTCCTACACGACGGAAGACGGTACCGCCCTGGCGGGCAAGGATTACAATCCAGCCAACAGCACGCTCACCATTCCCCCCGGACAACTGGACGCCAAGATCCCGATCGTATTGCTCGACGATAGCGAGATCGATGGCGACAAGAGTTTTTCGCTGAAGATTACCGGCGTAGAAAATGGTGAAGCCGCGGCGGCATCCGGCACCATGATCATCCTGGACGACGATCAGGCGCCACCAGCCCCCGAAAAGCCCAGGCTGTCGGTGACCAACGTCCAGGCATCGGAAGATGCCGGTAATGTCTACTTCACCATCGAACTGGATAAGGCGAGCACGCAGCCGATTACGGTCAGCTACGAGACCCGTGATGGCACGGCGAGTGCTGGCCTGGATTTCACGGCAACCAGCGGCTCCACCACCATTGCACCCGGCAACCTGTTTGCAACCGTTGCGGTAACCCTGCTGGATGACGGCTTCGACGAAGCCGATGAGACCTTTTCACTTGCCATTACGCAGGCTGAATATGCCGACGCACCGCAAACACCGGGGATCGCCACCATTCTGGATAACGACCTTCCCTTCGCCTTTGCATTCAATGATATAACCGACGCCGTGCTTGGGGCGGAAGCTATTTCGGAGCCCATCACCATCGCTGGTTTGATGGAGCCTGCTTCCATCAGGATCACCGGTGGCGAGTATTCCATCGACGACGGGGACTTTACCAACCTACCTGGCATCGTTCGCAACGGGCAGCAGGTTCGGATACGGCTGATTACTCCATCCAAGGTCAATACGGCCATGGATGTGGTGCTGACAATCGGCAATGTTTCGGATACGTTCAGCGTGACCACCGGAAGGCCAGAAATTGCCAGTCTCAGTTTTGCGGATCCCGCGTTTGAAGCTTGCGTTCGGGAGACGGCTGACGCCAATCAATGGCAGTATGTGGACCAAGTGCGCCGTTTGAGTTGCAATTCCAGAGGCATTATGAATGCACAAGAGATCGGACAGTTTCCCTCTCTTACCTTTTTGGGTCTGGATGGCAATAGTCTGACGAACATCGACTTATCTGCCAACACCGCGCTGACAGACCTATGGCTATGGTCGAACCAGCTGACGTCGATTGACCTGACGGCCAATACCGCGCTGACAGACCTAGACCTT
>JAEZAA010000252.1 GCA_023430625.1 Pseudomonadota bacterium | reverse complement strand
GGGTTAGGGTGAGGGGAGGCGGCGTAAGCCGCTTAAACACCGAGCTGCCTGCTTTCACCCTCATCCCAACCTTCTCCCGTCAAGGGAGAAGGGGTAAAAAAGCGATCATGTATGCCGAGTGCAATATGTTATTCCCTCTCCCCTTGCGGGAGAGGGCTAGGGTGAGGGGGCGGCGTAGCCGCTTAAACTACGAGCGCGCCTGCTCCACCCTCACCCCGACCCTCTCCCCTCAAGGGAGAGGGGGTAAACACACAGGCTTGTAAGTCTTTCGGGTGGGCCGGGTGTGCAATGTTAATGCACTAGCTTTTAATAACCCCGCCCCATATCCACAACCCCCGTAATGTCCTTGCCAGCCTCCAGCGCTTTAATCTTCCCGGTAATCTGCGCCAGCATGTCATCCCGTAAAGTGCGGGCCGACACATGCGGCGTGATGGCAATCTGCGGCAGGCGCCAGAACGGATGATCCTCCGGCAACGGCTCCTTGCGGAACACATCCAGCACCGCCTGACTGACGTGGCCGTCCTCGATGGCGCGGCACAGATCCTCCTCTACCAGATGCTCGCCACGACCCACGTTGATGACCACCGCATTGGGCTGAAGGCTGGTCATCAGTTCGTAGTTCAGGATGTCACGGGTCTCGTCGGTCAGCGGCAGGGTGTTGACCAGCACCCGGGTCTGGCCGAGAAACGCCTTGAACTGGTCCTGGCCGGCGAAGCTCTTCACACCCTCAACCTGATGACTGCTGCGGGCCCAGCCATAAACCGGGTAGTCCAGCGCCGCCAGGGTACGGGCCACCCGCTTGCCGATATGGCCCAGCCCCAGAATCCCGACCGGCCATTTGGCCCGCTCGATGGGGCGGTGGATCTTCCAGACACCCTCGGCGCGCTGGGATTCGTAGGTGGCCATGTCGCGGCTCAGGCCGATCACATGGTAGGCCACGTATTCCGCCATCTGCACCGACATGCCTGCGTCTTCAAGGCGCACCACGGGAATGTGGCGTGGCAGGTTCGGCACCTGCAGCAGTCCGTCGATGCCTGCACCCAGGTTGAAGACCGCCTTTAATTGCGTTTCCCGCTCGAACAGCGCGGCCGGGGGTTGCCAGACAATGGCATATTCCGCTCCGCAGGCCGGTGCCGCCGGATCCCACACGTGAATCTCTGCGTCAGGCAGCAATGCCTGGACGGGAACGGTCCAACGTTCAGGCTTCGGGTCGCCAGTCACCAAAAGTACTTTCATCATTAAGACTCCGGATCGGTGCATGCATGTCGCAATTGTGCGATTGTTTCGCTATGCAGAATGAAGTATCATTTTTAACCAAGTATGAGCCGTGATGCAAGCACACACAAGGGCTGCCAGAGGGCGGGGTTTCCTTCTGCGAGGCCTGGTATCGCTCGCCAACGGCTATATCTTATTTTTGGTTATCCATCTGTAAGTGGCTGTACGTTTGATCGCCAGCTAAAATAACATTTCATCATGCATTCATTTTCCGTCTCGGAATGCTGTCGCTGACTGGGATGAATTGCCGTAATCAGGGTTGTTTTGCAACCTTTTAACCATGCAAGGAGGGTGCGCTGCCGGCACCCCAGGACGACAATTTTTATGAGTACCGCCAAGAAAACAAAATCCGCCACGCCCACACCGAAAGCCGCCGGCGCAAAGCCAAGAGCGGTTGCCGCCAAGAAAGCCGCGATAGCGGCGGACGTTCTGGATGCGCGCGGAACTGGGGAGAAAGACCGGAAGTTCGTCGAGGCGCTGGCGCGTGGGCTGGATGTGCTGCGGGCGTTCAGTCAGGGCTCGGTGATTCTTGGCAACCAGGACATCGCACGCATCACCGGGCTGCCCAAGCCCACGGTGTCGCGCATGACCTATACCCTCACGCAGTTGGGGTATCTCAGCTATTCGAACCAGCTTGAAAAGTACCAGCTCAGCTCCGGCGTTCTGGCCCTGGGCTATGCCTACGTCTCTAACCTGCGGGTGCGCCAGCTGGCCAAGCCTTATATGGACGAGTTCGCGCGGCGCACCCATGCCGCGGTCGGGCTGACCTGCCGTGACCGTCTCAACATGATCTACGTGGAAAACCGGCTGCCGCCGGATACCTCCATGCTGCGTATGGAAGTGGGGCTGAAGTTGCCGATCGTCAGTTCCGCCGCCGGCCGGGCTTACCTGGCGGGCATCAGCGAGGAGGAGCGGGTGCACATGATGGCGGCCCTGGCGAAGAAGCACGGGGAGGCCTGGCCCGAGCTGGAGCGCAGTATCCAGCGCTCTCTGGAAGAGTACCGCCAGTACGGTTTCTGCCTGTCCCTGGGCGAATGGGACCGTAACGTCAACGCCGCCGGCGTGCCGGTGTTCCTGGCGGATGGCACCGTCATGACACTGACCTGCTCCGCGCCTTCCTATCTGGTGTCGGCGGATGACATGAAGAACTCCATCGCCCATCAGTTGGCGATGCTGGCCAGCGATATCGAATCCCTCGGCGCCTGATTGCCAGGTCGTCGTCTCGGTGCGGCCTGGGCCGCACCGATTTCCTCCCTCTCTCTTTTTACCCCTCTTCTCTGGACCCGGTGCGCTGGACTGTAAGGTTTCCTATGGTCTGCGTCGTGCGTCCGCACCGCCTCTTTCTCCGAACGCAGAACTTGGGCTTCTGTCACGCCATGCGCGCGATTCTGTAACGAATTCGTTCAGAGGTATTGAAAGAGTCTGGGCATTTGTATTTAAATCGTTCTATAGTTTCGCTAGTCAAAACATAATTTCGATTTAATATGAATTTCGAGATTTGTCAGAAACAGGGTTAACGTCCGCATCGAAGCTGCTGTCCCTGCGTTATATCCAGATTGAGGAGGATGCATGTCCCAAGTCGTAACCTATACCCGTGAAGGCCAGATCGGCGTTATCCGCGTCAATTATCCCCCCGTCAACGCACTGGGCCACGCCGTGCGCAGCGGCCTGCTGGACGCTCTGACCCAAGGTGAGTCGGACGCCGACGCCAAGGCCCTGCTGCTGGTGTGCGAAGGCCGTACCTTTGTCGCTGGCGCGGATATCCGCGAGTTCGGCAAGCCGTTGCAGGAGCCGGGACTGCCGAGCGTGATCAACCGTTTCGAAGACAGCAGCAAGCCGATTGTGGCCGCTCTGCATGGCACCGCCCTGGGCGGCGGCCTGGAGCTGGCCCTGGGTTGCCATTACCGGGTAGCCCTGGCGTCCGCCAAGGTCGGCCTGCCGGAAGTGAAGCTGGGCCTGCTGCCCGGCGCCGGCGGCACCCAGCGCCTGCCGCGCCTGACCGGTGCCCGCGCCGCGCTGGAGATGATCACCACCGGCAACTTCCTGGGTGCCAAGGACGCCCTGGCCGCAGGCATCGTCGATGCGGTGGAGAATGGCAGCGATGTGCTGGCCGCCGGTAAGGCGTTTGCCGAGAAGGTCATCGCCGAGAACCTGCAGCCGCGCCGGGTGCGCGATCTGACCGATAAAGTGGCGGCTGATAAGAATTCCCCCGTGTTTGAAGAATTCCGCGCCAGCCTGAAGAAATCCGCTCGCGGCCTGTTCTCGCCCTTCAAGTGCGTGGACGCGGTGGAAGCGGCCTTCAACCTGGCGTTTGAAGATGGCCTGAAGAAAGAACGCGAACTGTTCCAGGCCTGCATGGAGTCGGCCCAGCGCGCCGGCCTGATCCATGCCTTCTTCGCCGAGCGTGAAGCCTCCAAGGTCTCGGGCCTGGCGGCGGATACGCCAGTGCGTGAGATCAAGAAAGTCGGCATCATCGGCGCCGGCACCATGGGCGGCGGCATCGCCATGAACTTCGCCAACGTAGGCATTCCCGCAGTGATTGTGGAAGTACAGCAGGAAGCCCTCGACCGCGGCCTGAGCGTGATTCGCAAGAACTACGAGAACAGCGCCAAGAAGGGCAAGCTGACCCAGGCCCAGGTGGAAGAGCGCATGGGTCTGATCCAGACCAGCCTGAGCTATGACGATTTCAAGGACGTGGACCTGGTGATCGAAGCCGTGTTCGAGAACATGGCCATCAAGAAGGAAATCTTCGCCAAGCTCGACGCCGTCTGCAAACCCGGCGCGATCCTGGCGTCCAACACCTCCACCCTGGATATCGACGAGATCGCCTCCGCCACCAAGCGTCCCGAAGACGTGGTGGGCATGCACTTCTTCAGCCCGGCCAACGTCATGAAGCTGCTGGAGAACGTGCGTGGCAGCAAGACCTCCGATGAAGTGAAAGCGACCGTGATGGCCGTTGCCAAGAAGATCAACAAGGTCGGTGTGCTGGTGGGCAACTGCTACGGTTTCGTCGGCAACCGCATGCTGCACAAGCGCGGTGCCGAGGCCATGTCCCTGGTGAACGAGGGCGCCACGCCCCAGCAGGTGGACAAGGTGCTGACCGACCTGGGTTATCCCATGGGCCAGTTCGCCATGTCCGACCTGGCTGGCATCGACGTGGGTTACCGCATTCGTGAAGAGCGCCGCAAAAACGGCGAAGACGTGCCCGCCACCTGGATGGACAAGCTGTTCGAGCAAGGCCGCCTGGGCCAGAAGACCAAGGCTGGTACCTATCGCTACGAAGAGGGCAACCGCACGCCCCAGGTTGATCCGGAGGTCGAGGCCATCATCGCCGAGTTCCGCCAGGAGCAGGGCATCACCCCACGCGAAATCAGCGACCAGGAAATCCTCGAGCGCTGCATGTACGTGATGATCAACGAAGGCGCCAAGATCCTGGAAGAAGGCATCGCCGACCGTTCGCTGGATATCGACGTGGTCTGGATCTACGGCTACGGCTTCCCCGCCTACCGTGGTGGCCCCATGTTCTGGGCCGACCAGATCGGGCTGGACAAGATCCTGGCAAGCGTGAAGAAGTTCCATTCCAGCCTCGGCGGCGATCAATGGAAACCCTCAGCGTTACTGGAGAAGCTGGCGGCGGAAGGGAAGCGGTTTTCGGATCTGTAAGGCTTTTCGTTCCTGCTTCCCCGACCCTTCTCCCCCAGCCCCTCTCCCCGGGCGGGAGAGGGGAGCGACTGCCACTGAGTTATCTGAATATTTTCCCTGAGTGCGACCTCCGTCGCACTTCCAACCTACAAGAACAACCGGAGTTCCAACCATGTCT
>JAEZAA010000237.1 GCA_023430625.1 Pseudomonadota bacterium | reverse complement strand
CCCCCACTGTGGCCTACGAGAACGACGTCTCGGTAGCCCTCGGCCAGTTGGATGGCGGCCTCAACCAGGCTGGCTACTACTAACTCTGAATAACGCCCAAACGTCCACCAATACGGCTTGCAATCGTTCTCGACTCCTTGTCCCTGCGCGGCCAGTCGCGCCTGGTAATAACAGGGCCGACCAAGATACACCGCCGCCACTTCAATCTCTGGCAGCAAGGGCAACAGCAGGGGATCGTCGGAGGTGGGATCCGCCGCCATCAAATGCTGGCGCAACCAAGGCTTGCCATCGCCCTCGATCAACACCACCAGCCGCTGACCGGTACGATACTGGTAAGCCTGGTTCGAGAGCGTCCAGAGCGGAAAGTGGGCGGTTTGAACCGAGTCTTCCCACAACTGATTCCGCACAATCCAATCGGCGCGGAAAGGCTGCTGGGCGCAGCTCGCCAGTCCCAACAACGCCATCGCCAGTAATATCCGCAGAGCCCTGTTCAACCTCAGCAATCCTTAGATGTGACAACCTCATTCAAATAAAGCAGGCTTTGGTGCGATGGCTAGCGGTATGATTGCCTGAACTGAGGCTAGCCCCCCTCAGCTGATACGTAGTACACGAATGAGCATTTAATTGCCTCATCATCCAGCGCACAGAGGTCATCGTATTCATAGCCTATGGACTTTGGATTACGGAGCGTCGGAATCCTTTGTCTGAGCTGCTCAGAGCCTCTGAAATCCCAGCAGTGCGTGCCCGTGTCATCATTTGCGCAGGTGGTACTTCTGAGCGCAAATATCTCACGAGGATTCGACAAGACCGGCACGCTTATCTCGTCATAGTACCGTCCCCAACACCAAACGCCATTATCATCAAGAACACAGGTGTGATCATCCCCGGCAGCAATCATCCGAGGGTTAACAAGATTATCTGGCACGTCAAGCAGCTCCGCTTGATTGTATCGGTCCCAGCAAACTGGCAGCTTGAAGCCTCTTCGAAGCGCACACATGTGGTTGTCGCCAGCCGCCATTGCGAAAAAGTCCGTGTGCTCAGACACTCCAAGGGCAAAGCCTGGATCGGTTCCAAAAAAGTCCCAGCAAGTGATTGCGCCGCCGGCAAGAGCACAGGTGAATCTGCTACCCGCAGCAAGCGAACTGACGTCTGCAAAATCGACAGGCGCCAGCGCCTGCATAGGCGTTAAGACCGACGTTTGCGCCTGGAACAAGTCCGGCTCCGGCTCTAAATCTGGATGTCCCCAACACACCACCTCGTTCGACGCCCGGTCCAACGCGCAACTATGATAGAAACCGGCCGTCAATAGCGCCGGGGCGGCCAAATCAGGCGTTTCCGGATTACGGCCCCAGCAGGAAACACCATTGCTGCCTTGGACACAGAAACTCGTGTAGGTGGCAACGAGACTGCTCGCCCCCGTCAGCTCTGGCACGGTAGCCTGCCCAAGCCGGTTATCACCGAGACAGCGAAGCTCACCATCCACAACACCACAAACGACGATACGATAGTCATCGGACTCGAAGGAAACCTGCGGATCATAGGGTTGGAACACGTCTCCGTATGCACCAACGGTGGTGGAGTTATCCAGCAACTCAAGCCCCGAGAGTAGCTCACCCTCCTTCGGGAACCAGCAACTTACCTTACTGCCTTCAGTTGTTTCATGGACAACGCAGGCAAGATCGCCATTTACGTCCAGGCTGATTGGGTTCAACGTCTGAAGCTCTTCCAGTACAAGAGTTTCATAACCCGTCTCATAGCCTTCACGCCAGCATGTAACCTCCGGACCACCCTCTCCACCATGAAGGGCACAGCTGAAACCATTTCCTGATTCGACAGCAGTAGGTGCGATTAAGCTTTCAATCCAGACGTCCGCGCCATAGCCGCCACCCCAGCAGAACACTTTTCCCGCATCAATCACGCAGGTATGATCAGCCCCCGCACTGACCGTGACTGGATCCACGATCCCTGCCGGCACATTCGCAGCGGACTCCTCGCCCCAGCAAACCAGGCCATTATCATCGAGTGCGCAACTATGTGCGCCTCCCGCACTTACCGCGCGGGGATTAACTAATGTGTCGGGAACGCTGGTCTGACCGTCGAAGTTCACACCCCAGCAGCGTACAGAGGTATCGTTTCCAAACTCATCGATGACACATGTGTGGCGTTCACCAGCATCCAGTGAAACCGGATTGTGCAAGAATGGAACGCGTGTAACACCGGATCCGATACGTCCAATCCCCCCGTTCTCACCAGCGGATGTGAAATCGGGATAAAAGTCGTCGCCCCAGCAAGTAACGAGATTACTTTCTGCAGCGCCCTCGTGGGATTGATCCAACGCGCAGGTGTGCCTATCACCCACCGCGACATCATCCACCCGTCGCAAGGTCGGCTCCACTGGCAACGCACATTGAATATCAAGGCTTGTAGTCTGAGCTGAGGGTGTGAGGAGCGTATTCAGCTCTCCGTCTCCAAACACGCAGGTCAACCGACCAGGTTGTTGCGTAATATGCGCCTCGTAACTTACGTCCACCGCCAGAGGCGTGCGGAATCCATAGCTACCATCCATGGCGCTCACGGTTTGCTCTTCGCCATTGACACTGATTTTCAGTTCACTGGGACTGGCGGAGCGATATCCATTTGGCGCGACCACGATGTTTGCCTGGGATTTCAATTCAGGATAATCCTTGATCACGCCCTGAATTGTCACGTTATTGGAGGGGGGTGGATCGTCATCAAAAATCGCAAGGGCACCAGAACTTGCAACGGTTTGTCCTTGAATCAGGATCGTCAGTTTGAGAAAAAAGTATTCATTGGCTTCAGGGATGGTATCCGGCAGCAACACCACCGGAATCATTGCCTCGATTTGCCCCGCCGCAATGGTCATTTCACCCTCGACCGCCAGGTAATCCTCACCGGCGACAGCGGTACCATCCAGCGTTTGGTAGTGAAAGACGATTGGCTCGTTGATGGGCCGCCTCAGCCGCACAAGAAAATCAAAGTTCTCGTCGGTCTCGACCACAGTGCCACTCACAACCCGGAGATCCGCAGGCATGGGCGCCACGGTCAGAGCGACCGTGTCGGAGTTCACCCGTCCCAGTTCATCCGTTGCAGTCAGCCGAAACCGTAACTGGGTTGGCCCCTCTACATCGGGTGTAAGAATCTGGGTCGTTTCCTGGTCAGGCGTTAAAATTTGAACATTGGGACCACTAACCTGGCTCCAGGACACTTTGACAATCCGGGCGCCGGCGGCAGCCTCAGCATCACCGTTCAACAAGATCAATACATTTGGGTCCGCTGCCTGGTCGCCGCCCGCGTCGACAATTGGCAGCCCGCCTTGAGTGGCTTCCACCGGTCCCTGTCCGTTACCAGGCGTGCCGCCGTCGTCGGCGGGGAACGGCGCGGGATAAACCTGATCCCCACTACTACTGGAGTCCTGGCAACCGGCAAGACCAACCAGACTCGCCAGCATCGCTGCGTTGAGCACCTGGCGCCATTGGGCTCCTGTCTGCGAACGGAACCAGTTTCCGCCACATTGCGTTGATTCATACTGCTGGGCCACGACTGCATTCCTCCCTGTGCCCATTTACATTTCGTACCGCAAACCCAGAGTAGGTCGCCCGCATCTGAATTTGGCGAACTTGGATCTGACGAATCCATTGGCTACGGATAGGTTCGGGGCACAACCTACCACCAGACACAACAGCGAATTTACCCAAGTAATTCACACGCCATCTATCACCGCCCCCTAGGATTCAAACCTATCCAGCGTGCGATGATCTGATGATGATCAAGATGCCACTGTGCCTCACTATCTTTGGACAAGATTATCTAGGCTCGTAGCGGTTGCACAAAATTGCGAAATCCGCCATATAACAGTCAAACATCTCGCCAAATGCGATCGATCTGAGGTTACCAAAGGGATGTGATTCATCTGGGTCATCAACCAGCTCTGGTTCTCCATCGTAGTAGGAGTCCCAACACAGAACACCGCGATTATCTGTCACACAGGTAGTATCTCCTGTTGCGAACAGGGAGTGCGGAGAGGCCAGAACCGGCGTTTCAAATCCGTCATAGCCCTCTCCCCAGCACTTAACCCGGCTTTCATCCAACACGCAGGTATGATAGTCGCCCGCCACAATCGCTTGGGGATCAACAAGGTTCCCAGGCACTTCAAGTTCGCCCATGCCTTCGCCATACGCCCAGCATTTAACAGGCGTAGATTCTTCTTGGAGAACACAAACATGCGACTCGCCACTTGCCAAGGCGAATGGTGCCGCAAGCTCTGGCACATCAAGTTGCGCCAAAGGATCTTGAAAGTCCCAGCACCTGACACCAGCTGCCGACAACGCGCAGCTGTAATAATAGCTAGCCCCAAGCGCGCTCACGCCAGCAAGGCCTTCGACGGGATAGGTTAATGACTCTCCCTCATATCCTCGGCCCCAACAAATTACCTCATCGGTTTCGCGATCAACCGCACAGTTATGATCGGAGCCCGCCGTGAGCAAGTCCGGAACCGACAATTCCGGCGTTTCCACACTCCAGCCCCAACAGGAAACTCCGTTGACTCCCTGAGCGCAAGCATGTTCGTATCCTGCCACAATGACCGTGGCCCCAGTTACCACGGGAACCGGTACAATCGCCGGCGTTGTGTAGTTGCTATCGCCACGGCACTTCAGCCTGCCATCAGAGATCCCACAAACGGTGGCATGGAACTCACCTGGAAATTCCAAGGTGTCAAAAGCTCGACTTAACTCCATGGGGCGAAACCCGCCATTGATCCCAATACTGCTTGACCCGCCCAGCCCCGCAAGTGTGGGAACCGTCACACCCTCTTTCGGAAACCAACAGGCCACGTTACTTTCTTCGGCAGTTTCTTCGGAGTTGTTGTGAATAACGCAGGCAAGGTCGCCAGCCACTTCCAAACCGACCGGATTGAGTGCCAGGATATCCTCCGGAATCGCTAGTTCATTCGCCTCAAAATAGCCAGGTGCCTCAAGCGAGCTAAAAGAGTTGTTATCGGACGCTTTTACCGCCGCTGCTAGGGCAACGCGCCGCATAGACGCTTGTTCGTCGGAAACATCCTCGGCTGGCTCCCCGGCGCGATTCTCGTCCCAACAAGCGACCTTCGCTCCGTCCCCTGGATTGTGGAGCGCGCAGCTGAACCGATTCCCAGCCCCAATAGCCCAAGGCGCGGCCAGTTGAAAAGTTTGTTCTCCTCCTTCTATTCTCCCCCCCCAGCAGATAACTTCCCCGCCCTCAATTACGCAGGTGTGGTCAGTGCCAACACTTATGTCGGTTGGGATGGAAACACCATCGGTATTATTTGTCTCTGCCAGGGCGGATACGCCATTGGCACTCAGAGCCAGATATTCGTTCCCCTCCCCCCAGCAAACGACACCATGATCATCAAGTGCACAGGAACGTTTGCCACCCGCACTGATTTTGCGGGGATTTACCAGCCAATCGGGCACATCAATCTGACCGCGTGAGTTGTCGCCCCAACATCGAACCACGTTTCCGGTCTCGAGCGAGTCGATCACACAGGTATGCCCCTCGCCAGCGTCCAGATCAATCGGGTTATTCAGATCGGGGACCAATGTAGGCAGCGCGTCATACCAGATCGAATAATCATACGCGTAGTAGTCGAAGTACTTGTCGCTCGACCAACAGGTAACATGGTTGTTTTCACCACCGTCACGGGTTCGGTCCAAGGCACAGATATGAGTATCACCAACGGTTACTTTAACAACATCACGTAACACCCCTTCCTCAAGCAGAGAACACTGCACATCCAGGCCAGTGTTATCAATCGATGGAGTAATCGTGGTTTGTAAACCACCATTGCCAAAAGCACAGGATAAACGCCCCGGCTGACCAACAATCTCGACCTGATACGACTCATCCGGCTTCACTGGCTTGGTAAAGCGATAGCGACCGTTCGTCGGATTGATCCTTTGCGTCTCGCCATTGAGCCGCAACGTCAGGTCCCGGGTGAAGACTGAATTGAACCCGTTCGGTGCCACCACCAAGTTGGCCCGACTTTTCAGCGCCGTATAGTCTGGATAAATACCCTGGACAACAAGGTGGTTAGGGTCATCCAGAATCAGGGCCGTGCCCGCGCTGGCAATGGATTCTCCCTGAACCTCACTCTCGATTTTCAGAAAGAAGTAGCGATGCGGTTCAGGTACCTCATCAGGCAACAGAACGACGGAAATCTCTACTTCGGTTTCTCCGGCGGCGATGGTCGCTTCGTTATCAACAGGCAGATAATCCTCGCCGGCGATGGCCGTGCCATCCTGAGTTCGATAGCGAAAATGGAGCTCCTCAGTGAGTGCCTCCCGCAGGCGCACACGAAACACAAACATTTCCTCATGTTCATTCACGGTGCCGCCCACGACCCGCAAAATCCCCGGCATGGGCGCTACTGTCAGCGCAACCGTGTCGGAGTTCACCCGTCCCTGTTCATCCGTCGCCGTCAGACGAAACCGCAGCTGGGTTGGCACCTCCACATCGGGCGTGAGAATCTCGGTGGTTTCCTGATCAGGCGTCAAAAACTGCACGCTGGGGCCACTGACCTGGGTCCAGGACACGCTGGCAATCCGGGCGTCGGACGCCGCTTCGACATCCCCATTCAACAGGATCAACACATTGGGGTCCGCGGCCTGATCACCGCCCGCGTTGACAGAAGGCAACCCGGCTTTGGTCGGATCCACCGGTGCCTGTCCGTTACCAGGCTCGCCGCCCTCCTCGGAGGGGAAGGGTGCGGGATAAAGTTGAGCGCCACTGCTGCTAGAATCCTGGCAACCGGCGAGGCCGACCAAGCCGGCCAGTATCACGGCGTTGAGTGCCTGGCGCCACTGCGCTCCGCCCTTTAAACTGAACTGGCTTCCGCCACACTGCTTCGATTCATACTGCTGGGTCACGCCTGTACTCCTCCCTGTACCCATTTACATTTCGTACCGCAGACCCAGAGTGATCTGACTGGCGTCGAGGTCCGAATAACCGAGCATGTGCCGGTACTGAAAAAACGTCGAGAAACCATGAGGCAGCACGGCGACCGCCCCCAGGTTTAGCATGTAATAGAGGGATTCTTCACCGTCGTTATCAATCCGAAATTTGTTGGTTGGGTCAGTATCGAAGGCAAACCGGCCATAGACCTTATCCCTGGAGGATGCGACATCACTCAGGGCTGAAATACGACCCTGGGGCAGCAGAACGCCCCATGATTGGCTCCACGCATAGCTTAGTTCCAGGCCCGCTTCCAGGGTCAGCTGGCTCAGTTGCTGATCGTCGATCTCGATTTCCCATCCTGCGGCATTGGTCTCTCCATAGCCGTCGATATCCGTGAACAGATAATCGAATCGGCCAAAGGGTCGAATGCTATAACCCTGCACATTGAAATCCCACTGCACCTGGCTGCTGAGGCTCCATTGAGAGCCGGAGGTTTCACCCTTGGCGGTGGCGTCGACGCTCGTGCCGGCGGCGCTGTACCGAATATGACGACTTGTATCGTAGTTCGTGGCGCTGTAGCCCAACTGTAGATCCAAGCTGAGAGCATCCTGGTACCAAACCGCATAGGAAATGATGGAATAAATGTCCGTATCCATGCCTCCACCCTGGCCGCTGAACTCCAAATCACTCTGGGTCCAGCCACCGGCCAGTCCAACGAAGAGGTTGTCTTGCACACGGTAGTCTGCACCAAGCGTCAATCCGCGCACGTTGGTGTCGTACCCCGCTTCAAGGCGGGTTTCGTCACGCTCCTGATCGCCATGCAGTGCCGACGCAAAAAAGTTGAAACGACTAAAAGGTGAACTCTCGTCACCCGCCGCACCGCCTCGGATGCCACCCTCCACCAGTGCATAACCGTTAAAACTGGGGCCAAAATAGCCGCCAGCTAACTGTGCTTGGCGCTGCGCCACAGCCGCACCCTGGCTTCGGAAGAATTCACTGGCTTGGCGAATTTGTGCGGAGACCTCTTCAGGCGCGATCTGGCGCAGTGCATGGTCCACTGCCCCCGGATCCGTTCGCGATAGTTCAACCAAGGCTTGGCAGCGTTCCAACAGAGCGATGCCGCCAGAACCTAGCTCAGCATCACTGAGGTCCTGCAGCCGTGCGCAGAGATCATCGACCACCGCACCGATGGATTTGTTGTTGCGACCTACCCCCAGACGCTCAAGATTGACCGGCACGACGTTGATGGTGACAAGGCCTGTCGCACTCTCATCACCCGCAAGTATGCTGTAGCTGAAGGAGTCAGGTCCGGTATATCCGGCAGTTGGTGCGTAACGGATGCTTCCGTCGGAATTTACCTGGGC
This sequence comes from Pseudomonadota bacterium, assembly GCA_023430625.1. Lineage (GTDB taxonomy): Bacteria > Pseudomonadota > Gammaproteobacteria > Pseudomonadales > Oleiphilaceae > JAEZAA01. The sequence goes on along the minus strand of JAEZAA010000237.1, from coordinate 29,615 downwards.
GCTTCCATGACTAGGAGAAAGTGTTTGCGACACAGGGACGCTGAGCGAATTGCCATTCGGATCATAATCGTTGGCCAGCACATTGATGGTGATCGTGGCACCCTGAGTGACAGTGCGAACATCGTTCACCGCGACCGGTGCCGCCAATAGCGGCTGGGCGACTAACAGCGCACCAAGCATTAGGGTCTGATTTAGTCGGCGGTTCCGAGAGTTACGTAATTTCATGCAGATTCTACCCACATCAATGCGGTTCCTGTTTCCAGGGAGGCAGAACGGACCTCCCTTTTCCTTGTACGGTGCAGATACTTGCCACGCACGAATAAAAGTCCCCTGCCGCAACAGAGGGCAGCTTCAGTCAGAGAGTTCGTGATATACGCGAATGGAGTATCGTCGAGGACATAAAGCAGGACAGTTCCTTACAGCACATCATTTGCTGTCCGTGTTGGATGTGATTGGCACATCCACCGGGGAGGATGTTAACCGTGCGCAATGTTATGTGATTTTTTGTTATCTGCCCAACAAAAAATGAGACAAGGTTTTTATTTTCAGAACAATTAATAATCAGTCCCTGGACAGGAATAGGTCGGAACTATACTCGGAGACGATTACCCACTTCCTAAGTTACAGAAGCCAAATAGCGGCCAATCGATTATGAATAACTACTGACGGTGTTTAGTAACTTCCTCGCGACCGGTATTGGACAAAGCAAGGCGGTTCCGGGAAGCCGAACCATAACTCCATCTGCTCAATTCCCATGGCGGTAGTACTCCGACCAACACGGGCCAGTGTCACCAGGGCACAGTCGAAGGCGAATCGGCACAAGGGGCCGAACGGAACGGTCTCAGCTTCGGTATCGTGCGCGATACAACCCGCCGCCATTCCGTTTTTATATACGACCTCAGGCCATTGCACTCCAATTGGCAGCTCAATCGATTCCCTGGTGTCCAGGTTCAGTACTTTATACGCCCAGATTTTCTAAAGCGGAGCCAACTGATAGGCCTGCCGGATCACATCAACGCCATACTGGCGCTCCAGGCGGCGCACGGTGAAGTGCCCCTGACTAATATCCTGGAAATGATTGAGGAAGATGGTATTGATCACGGCGCCGCCCGCCGCGCCGAGAATCGGCAGACTCTGGGCGGCCGCCTTCTTGGTGACCTGGATCTTGAAGCGCGCCGCGATGATCGACGCCAGGCGTATCATGGCTGGCCCACCTTTTTGGGTGACGCCATAGCGCGCCACGTATTCGGCCGCCTCCCGGAGCGCGCGCGCCAAGGCCGCCCGCGCCGCGAAATAGCCTGTTTCCGCCGCGTCATCCGAAGGCGCCCGCCCGCCCAGGGCAAACACCTGCACGCAAGCCAGACGGGTTTCCAATGAATTCAAATCCTCGCCGTTGACCCGTGCCGTCTCCGCGATGGAGCGCAGCATGATGGTGGTGGACAACGGCAACTCCACCGGCAGCGCCGCGAGACCAAAAGCGCCGCCCAAACCGCCACTGACCGCCGCCAGCACTTTATGGGTGCGCGGGTAGCTTTCCGCGCTGTCGCTGTCCATGGTTTTTACCGCCCAATCCAACGCGGTCATCAGCGATTGCTGAGTGATCTCTCCAACCCGGGCCTGCCATTTTTGCGGCAGCAGCTCCACCGCACGCTCGATGGGCTGCCCCACTACATCGGAGAGCCGCGCAACCAGCTTGGGCTCTTCCAGCAGCCGTTTAGCATGTGCGAGGGCGTTCAGATCTTCCTGGGTCAGTTGAGTCGGTGGCGCCACGAGTTCCAAGATCTTCTCCTTGTACCGTTCCGTTTCGATGCTTTTGCCCGATGCTGGCGCATCCTTCCACGCCCATTAAAAACACTGCCAACGGCTTGGCGCAAGCTGCATGATCGACGTGATAACGATTCCGACCATCCCTCGACGTTTCTATTACCTGCGCGTTCGACATCCGCTAGACTACCCTTTCCTGAACGATCGTATTAGAACGCGGCTTTTTGCCTCTCGCCCACTGAATTTGGATACCACAGATGCCAAAGCTTTCCCAGGAACAGCTTGCCAAGGAATGGATCCAACACCTCACCCATTTTCCGCCTGCAACCCAGGCCTATGTCCAGTCGCTGGCAGAAGCTCATCGGGGTCTGCTGGCGGACCATTTCTACGAACACATGCTGGAGAATGAGGTCGCATCCTCTTTCCTGTCTCATCAACAGGTGAAAACCCGCTTGCACAGCTCCATGCAACAGTGGGTGCTGGGCATTTTTTCCCTGGGCAGCGTGGAAAACTTCGAGGCGGTCGTGGCCCAACAGATCAAGGTAGGTGACGTTCATGCGCGGGTGGGAATTCCGGTCCATCTGGTGCTACGTGGCGCCCGCACCCTGAAAGAACGCCTGATCGGCCTGGTGCATGCCGATATGGAACGGAGTGCCGAGGAACGCTGGGCGGCCATGCAACTGATTGCGACCAACATCGATCTCGCCATGGAGATCATGAGCTACGCCTATTCCACGTCCAACGAACGCAACTCCCGCGCCGAGGAGGCTTATCGTCTGTTCGCCGTTGCCCAGGATATTGGCAGCGAAAAAGAAAGGCAGCGCGCGGCGTTGCTGGACTGGGAGAATCAATTGATGTTCGACCAGGCTGTGGGCCTGGACGCAGCCCAATTGCCGCGCATCGGCCCGTCGGAGTTTGGTTTGTGGTTCCGGCATAAGGGCGCCCATGCATTCGAGGGTGCGCTGGAAACCCGGCTGATTCTCGACGCCATGGTATGGATCGATGATGTGCTGCTACCCGCCTTCGACACCGCCAGCGCCGAACGCGCCAGCCCGATTCACAACCTGCGGGAACTGAGGGAACTGTCGCGCAGCATCCGGTTCCATCTGGAGCGGCTGTTTGAACAAAGCAACGAATTGGAGTCCGGGCGCGATGTCCTGACTCGCCTGCTCAACCGGAAGTTCCTGCAGGTGGTCATGTCACGCCAGGTCACCTATGCCCGGCAGGACGCCAAGACTTTCGCGGTGCTGGCCATCGACATCGACCACTTCAAGCGCATCAACGATAACCAAGGGCATGAAGCCGGCGATTTGGTGCTGCAGCAGATGGCGGCGTTTCTGGTGAACTCCAGCCGCGCCGGGGATTACCTGTTCCGCCTCGGTGGCGAAGAGTTTCTGATGCTGTTGGTGGACATTCATCCAGACGACGCTCGCCGCACCGCCGAAAAGCTGCGCAAGGCCATTGCCGCCGAGCCCATGCGCCTGCCCCAGGACCAAAGCCTGCAAGTCACGGTCAGCATCGGCCTGGCCATGTTCAATGGCCATCCCGATTATCAGACATTGATGCGGCGGGCCGACGATGCCCTCTACCAAGCCAAGCACAATGGCCGCAATCAGGTGGTCGTCGCCGGATAACGGCTGACGCAGTCTTAAGCTGGGCGACCGACCAGATCGCCCAGCTGTCTCAATCGCCCGCCAACAATCGGGACAAACCGGACGCCCGCCGGATTTGCCGTTGTGCCGCCTGATTCGCCAACGCCAGATCTGGCCCCGCCAGGGTGAACCAGTGCTTGGCCCGGGTGATGCCGGTGTACACCAGCTCGCGGGTCAGAACCGGGCTGGTTTGGTCCGGCAGCAAGAGCGCGGTATGGGCGAATTCGGAACCCTGGGATTTGTGTACCGTCATGGCATACACGGTTTCCACGTCCGCCAGCCGGCTCGGCAATACCCGCTTGATACTGCCGTCGGCCAATGCGAAGAACACCCGCAGGCGCCCCTGATCCTGGGGATCGCGCAAGGTGATGCCGATATCCCCGTTCATCAGGCCCAAGCCGTAGTCATTGCGCGTCACCAGCACCGGCCGGCCTTCATACCAGGCCTGTCCGTGCGGTGAGATCAATCCAGCCTCCTGCAGGACCGCCTCAATGCGCTGGTTCAGACCTGCCACACCCCAAGGCCCTTGGCGCAGTGCCGCCAACACCTGAAACTGGCCGAATGCCGTCAGCACCGCCCGCACCCAGCCGGCACAGGCCTCGCTCTCTGCGTTCGTCGGGCGCAGGTCATGCAGCACGCCGAGGTAGTGCCGATAGCCCTGCGGGGCCGGCACCGGCTTGCCCTGAGCATCCACCCGGGTCTCGAAGCCCGGCGGGAATTGGCCGGCGACACCGTCAAGCACCAACCGTTGGAAGGCGCTTTCGCCACCCTCACCAAGCCGGAGCCGGCCGATATCAAAATAGCCCGCACGCCAGGTCGCCTCGGCGCCTGCGGTATCGCCGCGATTGACCGCATAGGCCAATTGCCCGATGCCGCTTTTCGCATCGAAACGGTGACTTTTGCGCAACAGGGCAATGGCGTGCGCCAGTTGGCCCCGTTCCCCGCACCAGTCTGCCAGGTTGTAATCGGTCTGTTGGTGCAGCCAGGCCACCAGCTCTTCGCTGTAGCCGGGCAGATCCGCATCGCGGCAAAGCTCACCCAACACCGCGCCCGCTTCCACCGACGCCAGCTGATCTTTGTCGCCCAACAGGATCAGGCGCGCCCTGGGCGGCAAGGCATCCAGCAGAAAGGCCATCATTTCCAGGTCGACCATGGAGGCCTCGTCCACCACTAATAAATCCAGATGCAGCGGATTCCCAGCGTGATGACGGAACTGACGGGTGCCGGCGATGGGACGCAACAACCGGTGTAGCGTCGTCACCTGAGACGGAATATGGGGCCGCACCCGGTCATCCAGTTGATTCAGGGCGCCGGCAATGGATTCGGTCAAACGTGCCGCCGCCTTGCCCGTGGGCGCCGCCAGACGGATCCGCAACGGCCTGCGCTCGTCCTGATCCAGCGCCACCGTTTGCAATAGGCCCAGCAGTCGCACCACGGTGGTGGTCTTGCCGGTCCCGGGTCCGCCGGAAATGACGGTAAAGGCCGAACGACTGGCGAGAGCCGCAGCCACCGTCTGCCAGTGCACCTGACGGCGGGCACGCTCTTCCTCATCGCACAGGGGCGCAAACAAGGCTTCAAGGCGCGCCGGCAAATCCGCCGGTGGTGTCAGCCGTGCCTGCAGCCGGGCACGAATGCCACTGGCGACCTGCTGCTCATATTGCCAGTAACGGCGCAAATACAAGCGACCATCGTCCAGGACCAAGGGACGCTCGCCCTCACCCAAATCAACAAGGGGCGACACCTTTAATGCCTGCTCCCAGGCGATAAGTTCGAGGTCTCGCAGCAGGGCCGAAGGCAGCGGTGGCGGGGCTTCACCACTGCTGCCTTCCGGCGGCAGCGACAACAGGTCGTCCGGGCTGAGCAGAAGTTGCTCCAGCGGCACACAAATATGACCCCGCCCCAGTTGATGGCTCACCAGCGCGGCACTCAGCAGGGACAGCGCGCAGGCGTCTACCGCCTGCTCCCGCAGGAAGTTCACCAAGGCCCGGTCCAGTTCCCGTAACCAGCCTTCGGCAATCCAGGCCTGCAACAGCTCATCCAGGCGGGCTTGATCCAGTTCGGTATAGTGCAACGGCAACGGCGCCTGATTACCGGCCATTGGCCACCTCCCCATCCAGGCTTGCAGCAAAGAGTTGATCCAGTTCTTCAATCAATGAGCGTGGCGGACGGGAGGCATAGACACCTTGCCCCTCCGGCCCAACGCCGCGTAGAAAGAGATAGAGCACCCCGCCCAAATGGCGCTCGTAGTCATAATCCAGCAGCCTCACCCGCAACAGGCGATGCAGCGCCAGGGTGTAGAGCACGTACTGGAGGTCGTAGCGGTGCTCCAGCATCGCCGCCTCCATGGCAGATTGGGTGTAGGCCTGACTGTCCGGCCCCAACCAGTTGGATTTGTAGTCCGCCAGATAGAACCGGCCCTCATGCTCGAACACCAGATCGATAAAGCCCTTGAGCATGCCGTTCAGCACCTGAGGCTGCAGCAGGGGCCGGCGCTGGCCCGGCAGAATATGCTCATGCAGCAGGCGATCAACCGCCTGCACGGCGGTCTGGTTGGTCGCAAACCAGAACTCCAGCTCCGGTTGTATCTGGTCCGAACTCAGTTGCGCCAGCACCACATGGCCTGCGGCGTCGGGTAACTGCAGCGGCGTGCGCAGAAACTGCTCGCTCCACTGCTGCAAGGGATCGATCCAGTGTTCCCAGCCCCGGCGCTGGCAGCGGCGTGCTAGCTGATCGCGCACCCGCTCCGGTTGCTGTAACACCCGCTCCAACCCTTCCCGCACCAGCCATTCAAGCAGCCCATGCAGGAACACGCCGCTACGCGCGCCTTTGGGAAACTGGTGCAGATCCAATCCGTCGGTTTGGCTGACCGGCACCAACCGGCGCTCATCCGGTTCCGCCAAGCCTTCGCCGGCCACGGCCTGGGCCGCGGTTTCTTCGGCCAGCATCATAGGCGACACCGGCTCCAGCCCAAACGCTGGCGCCTCACCGGCCTGGGGCAGGCGGGCATTAAAGATCACGCTGCTGTAGCTGGTAATCCACCAGGGATCGCCGGCACGCCGGCTGGCATCGCGGGCTTTTTCCAGCATAACCCCAGCCGCAACACCATCGAATCGGGTCGGTGCCGGCTCAGGCAGGGATTGCAGCGCCATGTGCTCGCACTCCTTGACCAGCTCCTGGAGACAGGTCTCAAGCTGGTCTGGCTCAATGGCCTTGCCGCCATTCAAGACTTGGCCAATGGCGGACTGGGACAGCTGACAGCTGTAACCGGTCTTGTTCTGCCGCCCCAGCGGTGTCAGGCCAATCCAGCAGGCATGGCGGGCCCGGGTCACCGCCACGTAAAGCAAGCGCAGATCCTCCGCCAGCCGCTCACGATCGGCCTGAGCCCTGGCTGTATCGGACAAGTCGAAATCCAGCTGGCGGCGCCCTTCCTCATCGTGATAGGCGAAATAGAGCCGGCCTTTCTTCTCAACGGGGCGGCTGGTGCCAATGAATGGCAAGAACACCAACGGGTATTCCAGCCCCTTGGATTTGTGGATGGTGACGACCTTGATCAGCGCCTCGTCACTTTCCAGGCGCTGGACGAATTCTTCGCCTCGGCCTTCGCGCGCGTCGGCAATCCGTTCCGCCAGATGACGAATCAGAGCCTGCTCGCCGTCCAGGGCCATGGCGGCCTGCTGCAACAGTTCACCCAATTGCAGCAGATTGGTCAGGCTTCGCTCGCCGCCGACCGCGGAGGTCCGCAGCAAACGCGCCGGCAGGTCGAAATCGTCCATCAGGCGCGCCAGCATCACCAGAACGCCCTTTTGCTGCCACAGCTTGCGGTAATGCAGGAAGCTCTCGACCCGTTCCTCCCACTGACTGCCATCGGCACCCGCGGTATCCAGCTCGGCCAGCGACAGTTGCAAGGTCGGGGACGCCAGGGCGATCCGCAACCGTGCTTCGAATTCCGGGTTGGCAACCGCCTGCAGCCACAGCAGCAGGTCGGCGGCTTCGCGGCTGTCGAACACGGACTCCCGGTCACTCAGGTAAGCACTGCGCAGGCCGCGGCTCGCCAGCGCCTCACGGATGGCGCGAGCCTCGCCGCCGTCCCGCACCAGAATGGCAATGTCGGCCGGCGTCACTGGCCGCAGCCCCTGCCCGTCGTCGAAGCCGGCCGTGCCGGTCTGGGCACCCTGTAACAGGGAAACGATATGAGTCGCGGTGGCCTCGGCACAGTCACGCAGATAGGTGCTTTTATTTCTCGGTGACGGGTCATGCCAGAGGGTGATTGCCGGCACCGGCTCTCCCGCTACCAGCAGTCGCTCGCTGCGGCCCTTGGCGGCAACCGGTGTAAAGGGAATGTCCCGGCGAAACAGGAATGCACCGGCGTCGAACCGGTCAGCGTGTACGAACAGGCGATTAACGCCCGCCACCAGTGCCTGGGTGGAGCGGAAGTTGGTGTCCAGGGTAAAGAGTTGGTTGCCGGTATCCCGCCGTGCCTGCAAGTAGGTAAAGATGTCCGCGCCGCGAAAGGCGTAAATCGCCTGCTTCGGGTCACCGATCATCAAGAGCCCGCACTGGGGCTGCTGCAGGTAGATGCTGCGAAACATCCGGTACTGCACCGGATCGGTATCCTGGAACTCGTCGATCAGCGCCACCGGATAGCGCTCCCGAATCAGATTGGCCAGGGCTTCGCCATTCCCGCTCTGCAGCGCCCGGTCCAGGCGGGTGAGCAAATCGTCGAATGACAGCACGGCGCGGCGCTGTTTCACCTGCTCGACCCGCTTCTCGCACCAGTGCTTGGCGTGGCTGAAAAACGCCGGGCGCAAGTCCGGTGCTTCGGCAAGGCAGGCCACCAGTTCGTCCAGGGCCGTTAGCGCTTTGAAAGTTGGCGCCTGCGCCTTCTTCGTCAGCCGCATGCCGGTGCCAGAAAGCTTGCCGTGGCTGGCCGCATCGAAGGCGCCCTCCCCGTTCGCCCAGGCTTCCAGCTCCGCCAGCAAGGCGCGAGTCGCGTCCGGCTTGTGACTGCTGCCATGCAGCCAGCCGTCGGCCAGAGCCTGCTCGAACCAGACCAGGAGTTCTTCACGCTCGGCTCGCCAGGCAGCGCGGGCCTCGGCTTCACGCTCTGCCCGTCGTTGGCTCCAGGCCCGTTGGGCGGCGAGATAATCCCCATCCGCAGCGGTACCCGACTGGTGAGGCCATTGCCGCACGCAGTCGGCCAGCCGATCCGGACAGTCGGCGCAATTGAGCAGCGCTTCCAGTAAATCCAGCTCCAACGGATACAGGAACGTTCGCCAGTAATCTTGGGCCGCCTCCCGGTAAAGCTCGCGGTCGTCGGCTTCCAGCTTAAGATTGAAGCGGCTGCCGCTGTCGAACGCGTGCTGGCGCAGCATGCGTTGTGCCCAACCGTGAATCGTGTGTACCGCCGCCTCGTCCATGCAGTTGGCGGCCTGCTCCAGACGATGGGCCAGCGCTGGCCACTGCGCCTGGGGATAGTCCTCCCGCAGGGCCTGCAGGAACGGGTCGAGACCGGCATCTGCCAGTTGGCGGAATGCCTGCGCCGCTTCGCTCAGGCGGCGCCGGATACGATCACGCAACTCTTCGGTGGCGGCGTTGGTGAAGGTCACCACCAGGATGTTCTGGGGCGCCAACGGGCGGCCGAAGGCTGCATCGCCGCCATGCTGCAGGATCAAGCGCACATAGAGCGCCGCGATAGTGTAGGTCTTGCCGGTACCGGCACTGGCTTCGATCAGACGCGTCCCATGTAAGGGAAAGGATAAAGGATTCAGCACCTGGCTCATGCGCGATTCTCCTGAGCATCGACCGTCTCCAGACCGTCGAGGGCCTGATGCAAGGGTCCGTATACCTGCTCGGCGAGTCGACGGAAATCGGCGCCCGTCTCGCCCCAAAGCGCGTCCGCCGACGGCCAGCAACGCTGCAGGGCCAGGCTGTCCTGGCATTCACCCGCCATAAAACCGCCGTCATAGGTTTCCACGACCTGGGACGGCAGCCCGGTGGATTCCTCGTCGCGATTGTCCAGCCAGGCAAAGGCCGTGCGCGGCGCCAGCGGCAGGCTGTAGCACAGCCCTTCCTGCCAGGCACCGGCCAGGACCGTAAGGTGATCGCGCGCCGCGTTCGCCTCAAGCGGCTGCAGCCGATAGATATTGTCCGGGGCGACTACCAGACTGGTGACCTTGATGCCGGCGGCATTGGCGGCCAAATGCCTTACCCACAGCCCGAAGAAGTAATGCAGCTTGAGCTGGGATTTCTTGCCGTTTTTGCCGCTGTAGATCTGGCTCGACCGACGTTCCAGCCGCACCAGCGTGCCGTCGGGGCCGCGACGCAGCTCGCCCAGCCAGTCCTCGATGCGCACCGGCAACCCGCTGGTTGCCAATTCCAGCCGAATTTCGTGGGGTTCCTCCTCCTCCGGCCAGAGTTCACAGGCCCGGTCCCATTGGACCAGCAGCGCGCGGGTAGGCACCAGCAATGCCTGCCCGATCCGCTGCACCTGGGCACCGAGCGGCAGCAGGCCGCGTCGGACGAAGCGTTGCAGACACTGCTCGAGCCGCGCTTCCCGTTCGTCCGGCGCCACCTGCAAGGCCTGCTCGATCAACTCCTGCTTGAGGCTGTGTTCGGTGAGGCGATCCACCACAAACGGCTCATGATCCTCCGCCACCGGATCGTCCTGGCGCAGCCACACATTCAGGCGCTCCCGGAAGAACAGGTCCGCCGGCTGGCGCAAAAAACGTTGCAGGGAATCGAACGGCAGCGGCTCCTCCGGTTGCCAGGGCGGCAGCGCGGCCTCAGGTCCACAATGGCCGCCGTCGTGCACCTCGCGCCACTCGCGGGCATAGGAGAACAGGCGGGGATCACGATCCGGCGCAAAATAGGCGGGGCTGAACGGTTGCAAGGGATGCACCAGCGTCAGTTGATCCAGCAACTCGCCGCCATTGGCACCGCACCAGCCGGCCGCAATATGTTCGCGCAACTGACCCACCAGCACCGAGGGCGTGCGTTCACTGTTGTCCCGCTCGCTGCGCCCGATGTAGCTGATGTACAGCTGGTCGCGCGCCGCCAGCAAGGCCTCCAGGAACAGATAGCGGTCGTCTTCGCGACGGGTCCGGTCGCCGGGACGGTATTGCTCCGCCATGAGGTCAAAATCCAGCGGCGGGCGCTGGCGGGGATAGTCGGCATCGTTCATGCCCAGCAGACAGACGACGCGGAACGGAATCGCCCGCATCGGCATCAGGGTGCAGAAGTTCACCATGCCCGCCAGGAAACGCTGGGACAAGCCGCCCTCGTCGAAATTGGCCATCAAGGTATCGCGCACGATAACCAGCGGCAGCGCCTCATCCAGGCCGGCCTGAACACAGGATTCCTGCCATTCGCCCAGCAAATCGCTGAAGCGGTCCAGCAATAGCACCTCATCGCTGGTGGATGGCTCCAGACAATCATCCACCAGGCGACGCAGCAGCTCGGCCCAGGCAGTGGCGGTACGCGGCTGGGACAGCTCGCGCCAGTACTGGTCGAGCACTTCCAGCACCCGTGCCAGACGACCGGCAATGGCCGCTTCCAGCCCGCCCATGTCGTCATAGGGTTCGATCTCGGACCAGGCCACGCGCCCACTGGCATAACCGAGCAGCATGCGGCGCAAGCCAAAGCGCCAGCTGTTCTGCTCGATGGTTTCCGGCAACTCCAGACCGGCCCGGTGCAGCGCATGCAGCCCCCAGCGAATGCCGCTGGCGCGAATCCAGTTGTGCAGCGTGGGCAGGTCTTCCGCATGCAGCCCGAAACGGTCGCGGAACGCGGGAATATCCAGCAGATCCAGCAGGTCGCTGGCGGTAAAGCGGGAATCCGGCAGGCCCAATAAATGTTCGAGCGCGATCAGCAACGGATTGTAGGAGCGCTCCGGTCGGTCGGCGATGGTATAGGGAATATGCCGCAGGTCATCCCGCTCCAGGCGGCCGAATACCGCCTCGATGTGGGGCGCGTAGGCGCTGATATCCGGCACCATGACGATCACATCCCGTGGCTGCAGATCACTGCCTTCACGGTTGAACAGATCCAGCAGATGGTCCTGCAGGATTTCCACTTCCCGCTGGCGGCTGTAGGCCAGGTTGAAGTGCACGGAGTCGTCATCCGCCGCCACCGGCACCCGGGCCGAAGGCTCATGGGGTAGCGGCGCCAGATCCAGAATGCCCTGCTGAATATGGTGCAGCAGAGAGGGTCGCTCAGGAGACAGGCGGTCCCGGAACAGGTCGATCTGGTCCGTGCTCTGCCGCGCCTGGTCATAGCCGTAAAGCAGGCCGATGTAATCGCGCCCCTGCTTGCCCCAGGCCGCCAGCAGCGGGTTGACTTGGGCATGGAGGCTGCCCGCATCGAGTCCCGCCAGCTCCGGGCGGGCCTGATGCCGGTGATGGGTGAAGCGCAGCAACTGGCGCTCCTCGATGATATCCGCCCAGTAATAGCGGCAGGGATTATTCACGCAGATCAGCACCTGGCACACCCGCGACAGGGCCTCCAGCGCCTCCAGCATCTGCTGCGGCAGCGATGACAGGCCAAACACCACCAGCCGCCGCGGTAGACCAGCCGGTAACGACCTGCGGGTTTTCAGTTCATTCAGAAAACGCTGGTGCAGGACGGCCCGCGAACTGCCCCGCTGGGATTCCGGCAAATCGGCCAGCACCCGGCGCCAGAGTTCCGGCTGCCAGGCCAGCTTGTCCGGGACCGGGCGGGGCTGCCCATGGGCATCGCGCAGGACATCCCGGCCCTGCCCCCAGTCCTCGAGCCAGTCGGCGCGATACACCTGATACTGGTCGAACAGATCCGCGAGCCGTTCGGCGAGCTGAAAACGCTTGGTCACATCCGCTGAATCGGACAGGTAATGGCGCAAGGCCTTGAAGCGTTCGTCATGCAAGCAGGCCGGTAACAAGCGTAGCAGGCGCCAGCTCAGGCGGGCCTTGTCCAGGGGAGAATCCTGCGGCACCTCGGCCTCGCCCAGCACCGCCCGATAGGCCTGCCACAAGAAGCGCGACGGCATTTGCATCTCAAGCGCCGCCGCAATACCACCGCCATCGTCGGCAGCAAAGCGCAACCGCAGCCATTGCGCCATGCCGTTGCTCTGCACCAGGAAGACTTCGTTCTCCAACGGGCGTAGCGGTTGCCGACGCAGGTGCATCAGCACCAACTCACGCAAATCTTCCGAATGGTTGGCGTGAATGATGGAAAGACCTGGCGGAATCACTGAATCCAACCAGAGATCCAAATTACGGGAGGCGGAAGACGCCGAGGACAGACTCATAAGGCCTCCGTGCGGAAATAACCATCAGCTTAGTCGAGGATCATTAGGCTGCAATATACGCGAAAGATGAGACGCTGTGTGTCGTTCCAGCCCATGCGCTTGGCGCGGCCACTGTGCGCTCGACCGTTCGCGTCGACAAGTCACCAGCGCCCGCTTTCGTTATAGTTACCACGTAGTGTTTCATTTGCAGCTGAAACAGGCTGATTGCTCAGATCTTACGTTCTTGGCCGCGATCTGGATAAACCGGGCTGGAACAGCGGAGCAATACGAACCATCAGGGAGCGACATTATGTGGAAATCTCTCGTGCTCATTCTTTTATTGAGCCCATTCATCAGCGCCTGCGCCCATCGTCTGTCCGAAGAGGACCGCAACGCGGCGCTGATGCTGGAGCAGAACGAGCCCCAGCGCATGGCCTTGATCCAGGAGTTTGCACAACACGCGGCCAAGGGCGATGTCTCTGCCCTGCTGGCACTATTGCAGCCGATCGTGATCGAAAGCAACGGCAGGGACGCGGTCGCCGGCTATCTGAAAACCGAAGTCATCCCCTTTTTTCAGAATTACCAACGCATCGCACCGGAGAGCGACTCGCTGCGGTTTGAGTACGGCTACGGCAGTGTCGGGCGCCAATACTTCCAGTTCCTACAAGCCGGCAATGGCGAAAAACGCCCCTATGTCATCACCCTGCTGGCCGACAAGGGCAAGCTCGCCATTTCCAGCATCGAGGTGGGCCAATGCCTCGAAGGTTACCACAGCCGTTGCCCATCGGCTCAGCCAAAAGGCGGACTGCTGCAAACCACCGATGCGACTAAAACGAGCGCAGACGTGGCACCTTAGTGGCAGCCGGCGCGCCTTCGCAGTAGCGCCGGACACACTGGTGCAGCTGGGCTTTCGAGGCGCGCTGAATCGCGGCCAGCAGATCGGACCGGACACTGGGCAAATCGAACCGCCGCATTAACTCCTGCTGCATTTGAATCATCAGGTTGGCCGTGGTTTCCGCGTCCACCAGGGCCCGGTGGAAACGGCCGGCATCCGGCAACGCCAGCATCTGTGCCAGCGTGCCGAGGCGATGGCTGCTGGCGTCCGGATAAATGCGCCGGGCCAACAGCAGCGAACAAATGAACTCCTGGCGACAGGGACGGCGCAATCCGGCCAGCTCCATTTCCCAGAATTTACGATCAAACGACGCATTGTGGGCGACGATTGGATGGTCGCCGACGAATTCAGCCGCCTCCGCCATCACCTGCTCGACCCGAGGCGCACCCCGCACCATGTCGTTGGTGATCCCAGTGAGTTGCTGAATATCCCAGGGAATGCGTACACCTGCGTTCATCAGGCTTTGGTAGCGGTCAACGATCTGCCCGTCGCGCAGGAGCACAACCGCGATCTCCGTCGGTCGCGCGCCCTGTTGCGGCGACAGGCCAGTCGTCTCAAAGTCGAGAACGGCAAGGGTTTCCAAGGGACCTCCAGAATCGGTGCGAAGCCCGCCCCAATCAGCGGAACGCGCGTTGAGCGGCCATTATAGCCAATCTCGCACAAGACGACGGGATACATACGCCTATTGCCGCCGCTGGCGAGGCATAAAATACACCCTGTCAGCAATGACCCGCCCGCAAGGATGCGATTAGCCAGGATGACTATGGGTATCAGGAAACCCGGCGGTGCGACACCTGCACAGTGGTGTGACTCCCAGGGAGAGATCTGGACCACATTTCTCTTCCATCTCGATCTCCATCTCCATCAGGATTGATATGAGTTAAACTGACTCACTATTACGTCTGGTGAGCAAGGAGAGCCTTGTGGATTTGAAACGAACAGAAGCCAAGATAACCGTCGCCAAGCTATTGGAGTTAGCGTATTCCAAAGATAAAGGAATGACGGTCAAAATTATGGCCAAAAAGGGAAATGCGAAGCTCACGGTTGATCAACATGGCAACGCAACGCTTTCTGGCTCAGCCGGCAGCCTCACGTTTAGCGGAAGCCCCGCCCTCGAGCAAATTGGCGCGAAAATTAAGCGCGTTAGCATCAGCTTCTCCAACCAAGACGGAATGCAAGTTGGCTACAGTGCGACTTATAGCCTGGAAGTCATCAGTGTGACCGTCAACGGCGACTTTGATTTGGAGGCGCTTATCACCTCTTGTTCTGGATTGTTATGCCGAGCCGCTAGAGCGTTAAAAGGCCGCCACCGGGAATACGACCAGGAACTTCAAGAGATCATGGGAAGGTAATCCGTGAAGCAAGCATTCATCCTGGCGGCGGTATTCAGCGTCGGTTGTGCAGCCACAGATGCGAAGAAGGACGTTCTGCACATAAAATACTCAGAATACCGAGCAGACGTGAATCGGGAAAACGTTAAGACGCTGGCACCCGTTTTTTTCAGCAGCAACCTGTTAAAAGGCGTTGATCTAGGCGACTCTGGAACCCTAAACCAGCTTCTATTCCCAAACTACATGCACACTCAGGCTAGCCATTTTGAGTTAGTCATTGCGACCAGAGGATGTTTGACCGTGAACGGGTATGACCAGGAAAACATGCCTATGACGTTCAACATCGAATACCGGCAAGCTGGCGGTTCCTGGCTCATTGAAGAAGTGGATGTGCTCTTGGTGGATCATGAGTCAGAATTTAGTCTTGTCGCCAGATGCCCGAGTGAGTACGCGAATTAACCTCGAAAAGTACCTTTGCCTTAGAACCGCTCGCCCCAGGATTGGTCGATCTAGAAAATTGCGCCCAACTCCGTTCGATAAACAATGCTTCCGCTAAAGCACGCTCTACAGCTTAGAAAGGATCAAGTTGTCGCTCATTCGGAGATTTCCTCTCCGATTGGATTTCTGAAAAAGCAGCGCGTCCGTAGTACGGAGCCGAGGAGTTTAATCAATCTTTCGGGCTCCGATAGTTCACAAGCCACATCGATTTCCACACCATCCAAATGTTCATCGTCAACGAGCTCGCCTTGTAGATCTGGCCTGATTTTCACAGTCCGCCAAATCAGCCATTCCGTTCCTTCGTATTCGACCGTCATTGTTTGGTAGGCAACGAACTGCGCTAACAGGATCCGACCATTACCTTTCATGGGGGGAAAACTGAACGAGCCATCCGCGTCCGTTGTCACCTCATCGGTGTACTCCCTGTCCTTCCAGTCGACCATGCGTATGACACGAGCACCCGATAAGGGTTTATTATCCAGCGTGACGCTCCCCTTTACCTCCGAAAAGAGATAAATCTTTTCTCCCAGCAACCCCATCGAACAAGCTCCAACACCGAAGAACATCGAGAATATCAGTAAGATTCTTGCCGCCATATCGATACAGCCATCAAACCGTCATAACCACCCGTTGACTACTGGGCCCCTGCAACTTTCTGCCCCTCATCAGGCTTGTGGCTCAATTTCTTGCCAGTTTCTTCGGCAAACCTTCAGCGCATCTACGATACTCGATCACAAAGCTCAAGTCTCGTTTCCTAAACGGCGAGTTCGAAAGAACCATGAGATCAACACATCCCTTGGCGAAGAAAGATTCTAAGGTTGGAACTTGGGCATGGGGCAGCCGTATGCTGTCACTGCGCGAAGCCGACGGCCTGAAAACTTTCTCCATAGGGGAACTCAAGAGAAATATTTCCTCCCTGAAATGTAAGCTTTCCGTTTATGAACGCCGGCAGGATAACAGTTCCACCCTCAGAATTTTCGAACTCGAACTTACCGGAACCCTTTATCTCACCAAATAAAAATTCGGCTCCTTCATCATACCGGATAAGGTTATAGATATTGTGCTCTTCGCCGAGATCAATATCACGAACACCAATTAGCCTCATGCCGTTTGGTACCACACCCCGGTACCTCTTATTCAAGGAATCATTCAGCGCTCCAGCGTCTTCGCCAGACAAGAACATTTTGTTAATTTTGCCCTTTATTTCGTCAGCATTCTCTGAGATCAGATCTGAATACCTGTGTCTGGCCCGATCAAATGGAAACCCAAGATCACAAACAGACTCTACATAAGAATAACTGTTAAAATATTGAGCGCGCCCATTTTTACTAGAAAGATCACAGTTCAAAAAAATACTTTCCCCATCAAGTTCACCATTGAACTTATAATTACTCTTTCTGCTTCTCCATAGCACATGAGACTGCCCGTTAAAGTGCGCAATGATTGACTGATCAATTCCAGGTTCGTGCGGCAATATCTTGCCTAAAATCATAAAACGCTTGATCTCGTCAGCCTCAAAGGAGCCGTCTTCCTTAATCTTGATCTCTCTCGTGCGAGTGCTATCGATCCACGCCAATCGATAAGTCTGTTCGATCCTTACCTGCTCGCGTGGCACCCCGTTAAGCTGAACAGCACCTCTTACTGGCGAAAAAACAGTAACCATGATTAGATCAAGTAATGACAAACGGCTTCCCTCATTATTTGCGATACATGACAGACAGATTCACATCTTCTGAACATGAACCTCATTTGAAGCATGATAAATATCAAAGCCGCCTTTCCGCTTGCATGAGCGCGCTGTTTACCTCTCGGTTCAACTTCGCCTGCATTTCCTCGAAAGAGAGCTGAATGGTGACTTTGTTAATATTCTCATCCGCCGGGACTGGTCGGCCGTTGAACTGGTAAATCTTCTTTACCAGTTGTTTCACGTTTGTACCGACGGCCTCGCCACCGGATTTCATGCCGTTTTCCAATAACTGAGCCAGCAGATCAAGCGATGTTATCGCACCGGACAGACAAAGCTGAATCGCAATCGAAAGTGCCTTGCATACCTTCTCAAACACCCACGCGATTGCTGCGGTAAGAAGGCCGAGCGTATTTGCGCAAAAACTGACAACGCCATCCGATCTTAACCATGCTTCGATTGCTCGCTGGGTTGGAGGAGTCCAGGCTCTATCCTCTAACTGCTGCCAATTACAGTTTCTATATTGAGTCTCGATAATCCGCTCATAGGACGTTTCCATAAAATGAGCACTTGGTGAAATAAAAGTGGACCCCGCTCCACCCAATCTATAATAGGATGTCTGAGGAATATGAATGAATGGCCATACCGGAATCCAGGTGACAGGATCTTGCTGATGATAGACTCTGAAGATATTCTCGGTCCCTAAAAGGGACTCCATGTGCTTTGAGTATGGCTCTAATCCAACACGCGGCGAGCCAAATGTGTACAACGAAACACTGGCTGATCCGCCAGTTTGAGCATGAATCCATTCTGCTATGAGCGTAGCCAATGCTCCACCTAAACTATGGCCAACCACATGCACCTTGAAAATCATTCCCAAATATGGCGCAACTGCCGAGCGCAGCCCGAGATTGAGTAGACTTTTAAATGTCTCATTGAAGCCCGAATGTACCAAATAGCCAGAGTTGGTTCGGTTACATCCAATAGTCAGATCCGTGGCCCAGTCGAAAGCATTGTTAGTGCCCCTCGCCAGAATAAGAAGATGTCCATTGTAATGGTTACGCCCCTGGGCAACTGAGCAAAAACCGGACGTACTTTTTATTAAGCGGGCCGTTCCAGATACGCCGGCGATTCGTGACGAACCAGCACCCAGGTCGAACTCCCAGTCTTTTTTAAAGGGGGCCAAGTCGTCTTCTGTGTAATTTGCCTTTTCAATACGGTAGACAAGGCGGGCAAGTTTAGCAGCCGTGCTCGGTGTAAGGTTTAGACTCATGGCTCGATTTCCTCTCCAATTTCTTCAACAAACCGGCACCGCGTCCTCAACACTCCACCAACCAGCTCTAAGAGCCTTTCATCGTCAGACAGTTCACACGTAAATTGAATGGGAATACCGTCGGGATGCTTCCAGTCAATCAACTCTTGGTTGAGTCCAGGACTCCCTTTAGTTTTTCTCCATATCCGCCAACTCTTTCCCTGGTACTCCACCATGATGAGCTGATAGATAACAAGTTCCGCTAACACGATTCGCTCACCAGAATTCATTACTGGCAGATCAAAAGAGCCATCGGATGCAGTAATAACCTCATCTACATAGGTCTTGTCTTTCCACTCAACACTGCGCTTCACCCGGGCACCTTCCAGTGGCTCACCGTTCAATGTGATCACCCCTTTTACCTCTGAAAAAAGGTAGACCTTTTCTCCAAACAACCCCATTGAACAAGCTCCCGTGCCGTAGAACATGAAAAATATGAAAATAAGCCTTGCCGCACGATCAAGCGGCGCGTAACGGACATTCTTATGCATTCATCACTCTCAGAAACTCTTTAAACTCGTTTTTAATTCAGAGCCGCTTCTTATGCAGTCAAAGATAGCGTTTCAATTGGCAGGACGAATGGCATCGAATCTTGGCGCAGTACGGCTGTGCACTTTTCACAAATTATCTAATTTATCTTCACCAAACCGCCTTTGATGACCGCCATACCGCCACCCGACACCTCGGTTTGGGCGCTGCCCTTTATGGAAATCATCGTGGCCTGGATCGTCACGCCGGTTGGCTCGATCTTGATCTTGCTGCCACCGACTTCTAGCGTGATGGATTGATTCGCCTTGATCGTGATGGATTTTCCAGCCTGAACCGTTTGCGATCCGGATTTGATATCGACTGTCTGATCACCCGAATCGAGCAGGACGGTTTGATTCCCGGATTTCAGGCTTAGATCATCGTTGCCGCTTTCGATGACAACGTTACGGTTCTGCTTGATGGTTCCCTTTTCGTCATTCTTGACCAGAAAGTTGTAGTCCTTCCCCGCTTGAAAATAGACCTCTTCCGAACCGCTCTTATCATCAAAGCGCAACTCGTTGTACTGCTTGCTGCGGGTGCGGATACCGCTTTGAGTCTTAGTATAGGGAGGAATGGCGTTGTTCTTGTTGTACAACGCGCCCACCACAACCGGGCGGTCGGGATCGCCGTTAATAAACTCGACGAGTACTTCCTGATCCACATCGGGTACAAAGAAACCGCCCCATTTATTGCCGGCATAGAGTTGGGCGACTCGGGCCCAACAACTGTTATGGCTCTCTGCCCATGGAAACTTGACCTTTACTTCCCCATGAGCACCAGCAGACTGGGGATTTTTCACATCAACCACCTTGGCGCTGTGCACGCCGAACAGGCGCGGTCTGGTGTGAGACTGACTTGGCCGGAACCCCGCAGCATGGGCGACTGGTACGCCAATAAATCCATTGGAATAGCTGGTCGACGAATCGTGCCCTTCAGAAACAAAGTGATGCACGCTGGTCAGCAAGTACTTGATTTCCTCGGACCCGCTCTTCAGATCATCCTTGATTCCGACGCGTAAACCAGCGCCAAAAGCCAGCACCGTTCCGGCTCCGGACATCGAGGAGGCCTGTGCCTCCATACCCTCGAGCCAACGGGTCGCCTGTGTCTGGCCATCAGGCTTGGATAACGCTCGCGCGCTGTCGTCATTGCGACCAAAATAGTGCGCGCCATGTCGATTCCATTCGCCAAAACGTTGATTGGAATGTTGGCCGGCATAGCTTGCCATTACTTTTTGTGGTGCCGACGGTGAGTATTCGCTGTAATCGGTGGTCGTATACTTTGCAGTGGCCATGGAAATGGAATGATTCAGCAACGCCACTTCGTTATATACAGCCTCTCCCACAGACGAACGCAAGAGAAAACTTGTAGGGCTGGACTCCGGAAAATCCGCCATTTTATCCGCCAGCGTCAAGACACAACCGCCAGCACTCTGCTTGAAATAGAAGGCGATGCCTTCCTCGGCCAAGAGCCGCATCACGAAATCAAGATCGCTCTCGCCAAACTGCGTGATAATCTCCCGTTTGGGTGGCGTGGCCGTGCGACCAACGTCGAAGCTCTCCCCACAGGAGGCCATGACCTCCTTCACCACATCCAAGGCATTTTTACTTTCAAAAATTCGGTTATGGGCACTTAAGGAAAGCAGCCACGTCTTGGGCACCAGTCCCAGGGTATAAAGAAAGGAGCCCCCATCATTGGTGACTCCCAGCTCCTGCACAGAATTTACAATGCCATGAAAGCACCGCTTGTCCGTGCCAATCAAAATCTCTACGCTTGCCGCTTTGCCGATCAACCCTTGAACATCCGCGGACGACTTCCCCGTTGTCACGCCAAGACTGAATGAAAACAACTCATTAATCGACTCGGCTCCTTCGAACCGGGTCAATTCAAAAGCGTCCTTTCCCAACGGGGTGGTCAACGCCAGGATGGGTACCGTGTTTTCGCTCATTCTCA
This sequence comes from Pseudomonadota bacterium, assembly GCA_023430625.1. GTDB lineage: Bacteria > Pseudomonadota > Gammaproteobacteria > Pseudomonadales > Oleiphilaceae > JAEZAA01. The sequence goes on along the minus strand of JAEZAA010000237.1, from coordinate 8,742 downwards.
GCCTTCTGGTTTCGTCGCGTCTAGGGTCGATCGGATACCGGTCAGCTTGCCTTGGCTGTGGCCAGGTCGTAGCCTACACGCAATTGACCAGCCATCTTGTTGCCTTTGTCGGCAGCAGTGAAGCTTGCGGTAATCTTCGCGTAGCTCAGGCTGATGCTTTCGCTTGGGATATCGCCAGCGGTGGAAACGGAGTAACCGGAAATCAGCACTTCTTCGAGTTCATAAACAACATACTCTTTGAGCTGGTCGGCATTGACCTCGACCACACTGATTTTTACTTTCTTACCCGCATTGCCGCTCAGCGCTTCTTTCAACAGACCAAAGCTGGAGTTTTCCATTTGCTTGGTTACGGTGATTTCGCTCAGGGAGGGGCGTCCGTGCGAACGGTTTGCGGCATTACCGGAATCCATGGAAATGGCGCGACCAACGCCGAACTGCAGGCTGCTGAGCTCGATTTGCTTTTCGAAGCCCTTGGCGGTCACGGATCCATCGATGCCGGCGAACTGCATATAAATTGCCATATATAAATCTCCACTATGATGTTTATTAATGCTGCGCTGAGACGCGAGTATTCGCTTCGTCACGAGCGCCATTTTTATTACAGTCCGTGGAGTACTACAAGCAGGCTGTGTCGCCGCGATATTTTTACTCTGGTACGAATTACGCCCAGGTCGGGAAACGAACACTTAGGATAAGCGCACCGTCTAAACCTCGACACCTGCGTGCCTTATCCTAAATAGTGAATGTCGTATACATGCGAAAAAGCACTCTGTGTGAGACTTCGCATTTTTGACTGCGTACCGCCAATAATCGAACCGATATTTTGCACATCAGTTCCACAATCAGCCCTCCCCGCTGATACTTATCAGATGTTTTTAGTACGGGTGCACAATTTTTAATGCCACGAAATGTAAAACCATACAGAGTGTGCAAAAATTGAATTGGGCTATTGCTGAGCAGATATCGAATGTCATAGCATTCCAGCCGACCATGCCTGTCCAGTTAGCATCCGCTCCATATGAGCCCCCTAGAGTGGTCTCAAGGTCTGCCGGATTATTCTCCCGTGCCATCACAAGTCACGGCAGAGTGAGGGTCAGAGTTAAGGGCTCGCAGAGCAATGCGCGCTTTGTGCAAACGGGAATCGACATTTTCAAAGGAGTGCAGTCAGTCTATGTCGACCGAACCGGTTATCGACCTTGAAGCCTTATTGAATCCCATACCCGACAGTGAAGGCGGAGCTGGATGCGACCCTCGCGCGGATCAGCGCTTTGACTCCCCTTTTGAGCAGCTCAAGGTTGCCCGTCATCAGGCCCGGGACTTGGAAAAGAGCTTGCGTGATGCCCGCACTCGAGGGGAAGTTCCACCAAGCGCTTCGTCCAAGCATTGGGACCATGTCATCAAGCACGGCAGCCAGGTTTTGTCCGCCGTTTCAAAAGATCTGGAAGTAGCGGCATGGCTGGCGGAAGCACTGGCGCATGTTCACGGAGTTGCCGGCATTCGCGATGGCCTTGTGCTGGTCAACCGATTGACGGACGAGTACTGGGACAATCTTTCCCCTCCCATCGATCCGATCGAAGGTGTCGAGGGTCGCGTCAGCCCGTTCATGGGATTTAATGGCGGCAGTAGACCGGGCACCTTCGTCGAACGCATCAACTTTACGCCCATAACCAGTAGTTTTGGCGAGCGCGACTTTCAACTATGGGAGTATGGAATTGCCCTTGAGGCGCAGCGCATTTCCGACGAGCAGGTTCGCGCGGATCGCCTCCAACAGCTTGGTTATTCATTGGAAGACATCAATACCGCGGCCCAGGCGACGGATGCCAATTTCTTTATCGATCAATTAAACGACCTGGAAGGCGCCCGTGCCGCCCTAGCCGATTTTGATCGTGTCATGGACCAATACTGTGGCTCGTACGCCCCTCCAACGAGTCAGATTCGGGAATCCCTTGAAAAGGCCACGGATGCCCTCACACGCCTGGGGCGGGATAAGTTGGCTCAAGCCACTCCGCCAAGCGAAGAAGTGCCGTCTGAACCCAAGCCCGCCGCAAACGCGGGACAACGGCTCCCGGCAACGACTCAAGCCATAAATGCAGTACCGCTGTCCCAAGCAGTGATTGGCTCGCGTCAAGACGCCATTCAGGCCATGGAGCTGATCGCCCGGTACTTTAAAACCACCGAGCCTCATTCGCCCATCTCCTACTCTCTCGACAAACTAGTCAAATGGGCCAATATGCCGTTGGACCAGTTGATCCTGGAGTGGATTCCCGAAAGTTCGGCGCGTGAAACCTTCAGTCTTATGACTGGCGTGGTCACGCGTGACTTAGAAAATTAAATCTTTAGAAAGCGCTGCCTCAGAGGACTAAAAAATGTCGGACAGTATTCACAACAAACTCAAGCGAGTCAGAAAGCCTAGGGTTCACATCTCCTATGAGGTGGAAACCAACAGCGCCCTGGTCAATCGCGAACTTCCCTTCGTTGTCGGCGTCATGGGTGACTACTCCGGTGATAACAGCGGAAATAAAAAACCTCTGCGGGAACGCAAGCTGGTGAACGTCGATCGCGATAACTTCGACGAGACCATGAGCAAGATTGCGCCAACCCTTGCCTTCCGGGTCGAGAACAAGCTCTCCCAGGACGGCGGCGAACTGCCAGTGTCGCTGTCTTTCAACTCCATGGATGACTTTCAGCCCGACCGGATTGTCGATCAGGTCCAACCACTGAAGGATCTACTGGAAGCTCGCAACAAGCTGCGTGATTTGCTTTCCAAGGCTGATCGCTCTGAGCAGTTGGAAGATATCCTGGAAAAGGTTCTTCAGAGTTCCGAAGAAATGAAGAAGCTGTCAAGTCAGCTGGGTCTCGATCAGGATAAGGGCGAATAACCATGTCACAGTTTGAGCAACAACCTTCTTCCGCGTCCGAAGTTACCGAAACCACCGAAGGTTTCAGTGTTCTGGAGCAGGCAATTGGCGCCACCAAACAAACCGAGCGCAATCAGGCCGAAGACCTATTGCGGGTACTGACCGAACAGGCCCTGAACGGAACCGTAACCTGGGACAAAAACCTGACGGTGACCATTACCAAGGCCATTTCAGGTATCGACGCCCTAATCTCCAAGCAGCTTTCTGAGATCATGCGTCATGAGAAGATCCAGAAGCTGGAAGGCTCCTGGCGCGGTCTGCACCACCTGGTTTTTAATTCCGAAACCAGTGCAACGCTCAAGATCAAGATGCTGAACGCATCCAAGTCCGAGCTTTCCAAGGATTTGGCGAAGGCCGCCGAGTTCGACCAGAGCCAACTATTTAAGAAGCTCTACGAGGACGAATTTGGAACCGCGGGGGGTGAGCCCTATGGCGCCCTGATCGGCGATTACGAGTTCAGCAATCATCCCGATGATATCGAGATGCTCATGAACGTATCGCACATTGCCGCGGCAGGTTTCTCTCCCTTTATCGCCGCCGCGGGTCCAGATATGTTCGGGCTGGAAAGTTACACCGACCTGGCGAAGCCGCGCGATCTTGAAAAGATCTTCCTGGGACCGGAATATGCCAAGTGGCGTAGTTTCCGAGATAGCGAAGACTCCCGTTTCGTGACGCTCGTTATGCCCCGGGTATTGGCCCGCCTTCCCTATGGGGAGTCGACCAAGCCGGTGGAAGCCTTCAATTACGAAGAGTTTATTGACCGTCCGGCGGGCGCCGACCACGACGACTACTGCTGGATGAATGCGTCCTACGTCATGGGCAGCGTTCTCACCAACGCCTTTTCCGAATACGGCTGGTGTACCGCCATTCGTGGCGCGGAAGGTGGCGGCAAGGTGTCCAACCTGCCAAGTTACACCTTCGTCAGCGAAGATGGCGATGTCGATCAGAAATGCCCCACGGAAATTGGCTTGGCGGACCGCCGCGAAGCGGAACTATCCAAGCTGGGTTTCCTGCCGCTTTGTCATTACAAGAACACCGACTACGCAGTTTTCTTCGGTGCTCAGACCACGCAGAAGCCCAAGAAGTACGACGATCCAGATGCAACCGCCAACGCCGCCATCTCGGCTCGTTTGCCGTACATTATGGCAACCTCCCGCATTGCCCATTATCTGAAGGTCATGGGTCGCGACAAGGTCGGTTCCTACCTGGAAGCCCAGAACGCAGAGCTCCTTCTGAATCGCTGGATCAGCCAGTACTGCAACAGCTCCAACTCTTCAGACCCGGATATGAAAGCGCGCTATCCCTTGGCCGAAGCTCAGATTTCAGTTAAGGAAGTGGCCGGCGCGCCGGGTTCCTATGAAGCCGTTGCATACTTGCGCCCTTGGTTACAGATGGAGGAGCTGTCTACCTCCCTGAGCCTGGTCGCCAAGATTCCGGGCGGCGGTTAAGTTATCAGCATGAGGAGGACGGCAAGGCTTCCGCAAGAGGCCTTGCCTTGCCCCGCTATGAACATGTCGCTCGCGCCTGAAGCGCTCATCGCCTCGACCATTGCCCGGATTGATCAATTGATCGCTGCGCAGGTGAATGCCATCTTGCATCACCCACGCTTTCAACAACTCGAGTCGGCATGGCGTGGCGTGCAACTACTGGTCAAGGAACAACGGGCTGCGGCTAAGTATGTCAAGATTCGCCTGCTGGATGCCTCCTGGCCTGAAATAGTACGAGACATTGAGCGCTCGCTGGATGTCGACCAGAGCGCCCTTTTCGCCCGCATTTACTCCAACGAATTCGACATGCCCGGCGGAGAGCCCTATGGCGTTCTGCTATGCCATTATTGGATCGACCATCGCCGCCCTGCCGATATCGCCACATTAAAGGGTTTGGCCAATATTGCCGCGGCCGCTTTCTGTCCATTTTTCTTTCCGACGTCGCCCAGTTTGTTTGGCGTCGAAAGTTTTCACGAACTCACGACGACTAACCTCGATCAACTCTTCCGGCACGCGGACTATGCTGGCTGGAATCAGCTACGCAAGATGGAAGACGCCCAGTTTCTGGCGTTCATACTGCCTGGCCTGCTCCTGCGCGCCCCCTGGGGTGAGCATCGGCCCATCATAGGCAAGCTGCGCTTCAAGGAACAGATTGAGCGACACCAGGACCTTCTTTGGGGTCATCCTGGTCTTGCCTTGGCGCAGGTATTGATTCGAGAGTTTGATCAGGTTGGCTGGTTCGCTCACATTCGTGGCGCTCCCCGGGACACGCTGGCCGGTGGCGTTGTCACCCAGCCACCGACACTCGCCAAGCAGGTTCCGGACGCGGCACTGTCGCATCTGCCTGCAACCGAGATCGTGCTCACCGATAGCACCGAGCGCGAACTCAACAGTCAGGGGCTGATTGCCCTCACCCATTGTTGGAATACGCCCTATTGCGCGTTCGTCCATTTGCCCTCGCTGCACGCATCCACCACCGATGGCAAGCGCCCCGAGAACAGCAGCCAGCGTATCTCGGCACAAATTCAGAATATTCTCTGCGCCAGCCGTTTCGCTCATTACATCAAAGTCATGATGCGCGACAAGGTCGGTACGTTCGCGAGCGCCGTTGAATGCGAAACCCATCTATCGAGGTGGCTAGAACAATATGCCATCGCCAACGACAGTGCCGACTGGAGTACTCAGGCACGGTATCCGCTTCGCATGTTTCGCGTCGAGGTGTACGAGGACCAATGGCGGGCGCAGCACTATCTCTGCAACATCTATCTGACGCCGCACTATCAGATCGATGGCGTGGTGTCCGAAATCAAATTGACAACGGAACTCGGTCGAGCCTGAGCCCCATATGAAACACGATATTAGGCCCTCGTTAATCGATCGCTTGTCCGCGAACCAGGATGGTTATGGCAATGATGCCGGCTATTCGGTCCATCGGATCAGGGAATGCCTGTTGCGCGACCTCAACCTACTGCTCAACACGCGCAATCGTTTTATCTCGCCGCCGGCGGAATATAAGGAAATACAGGGAACAGTCCTCAATTATGGACTGCCGGATCTGGGTGGTCTTAATCTCGTCGGCGATCGTGCCAAATCGGAGTTGGCAGGCATGATCGAGCTCACTCTTAAGAAATTCGAGCCAAGGTTCCGCTCCGTGAAGCTTCACTTTTTGACGACCGATATCGAGAGCGGGCAACTGCGCTTTCGTATTGAAGCCATGATGCATGCCGACCCGGCCCCGGAGCTAGTCGTGTTTGACACGGTCCTGGACACGTCTGAAAAGACCGTCGACGTTCGAGAGTCTCGCGTATGAAAGATGATTTACTCGCATTTTACGAACGCGAGCTCAGTTGGTTTAAGCAGGCAAGTAGCCACTTCGCGGAACTCTATCCCAAGATCGCCTCGCACTTGAAGGTGAGCAGCGACGTGGTGGAAGACCCCCATGTATCACGACTCATCGAGAGTGTGGCGCTGCTGAACGCGCGTGTTCAGGCTCGGATCGACGAAGACTTCCCGGCCATTACGGAAGCGTTACTGGAACACTTATACCCTCATTATCTGGCGCCCATCCCATCTCTGTTCATTGCTGAAATGGTGGCGGCGGAAGGTTTGGATGAAGTGGTAAGAGTCCCTCAGGGTACGGGCGTGGAATCAGACCCGGTCGAAGGACTGCCCTGTCGTTTTCGTACCATCTATCCGGTCGACTTGACGCCCTATTCGGTAAGTCAGGCGAAGTTGATCCCGCGCCCCTTTTCCACTCCGTTTCCAGTGGAACTCGCCAGTGCCGTTTCGATGCTGGAAATTGAACTGCACTGCACCAACACGGATTTCAGTCTGGCACATGCCGACAAGGATTATCTGGATTTTCACCTGCGTCCGGCACAACCCGCGGTCTGGCGACTTTACGAGCTCTTGAACCTACATTGCCTCGCCGTGGTGGTCAGTCAGGGCGACAGCGATCCGGCGCCGGTTCTGTTGAGCGCCCAAGCAATTGAGCAGATCGCTTTCGATCGTGATTATCCGCTGTTGGAATATGCCCCTCAATCGGAAACTGCGTATCGATACCTGACCGAGCTATTCGCCTTTCCGGAAAAGTTTCTGTTCCTGCGCCTGCACGGGTTGGCACAAGCGACACAGGGTAAATCTGGTAGCTTGACCCTCAAGTTTTACTTTTCGGATACCGATCGTGAACTTGAGCGCAGTCTGACATCCAAGCATTTTTCCCTGTCCGCCACTCCGGTCGTTAACCTGTTTAGCCAGGTTGCCGAACCAGTTTCGCCCAATGCTGCCGATATTGAACACCTGGTGGTGCCGGATGCCCGCTATTACAAGGCATTTGAGGTTCACTCCATCACTCAGGTCAAACGGATCAACGACGCCACTGGTGAGATTCAAGAGATCCTACCGTTCCATGGCCTCAACCATGCCGGCAGTACCAACGAAATTTTCTGGCATGGCCGACGCAGATCCGGACTGACAGCCAGCCCCGATGACGAAGGCTATGACTACTTTATTTCCCTGAGCCACCGTAATGGCCAGCATCTCGACGAACAGGGCTTCACACTGAGCACGCACACGCTCTGCAGCAACCGCAACCTGCCAGTGAAGCTTCCATATGGTGGTGGTCAGCCGCGCCTGTATCCACGCGACCCGGTCAACAATCTGACTGAGATCAAAGCACTCACTCCTCCTACCCAGCCACGGCGCCTGGATCTGGGGCATGGCGCGCTATGGCGCCTGCTGGCTCATCTTAATCTGAATCTGATCAGCCTAACCGGCCATCGCGCGGCGGTCGAACCCTTGAAGGAAATCCTGACGCTGTATGACTACGGCAATACTGCCCTGAACCGAGCCCTGGTCAATGCCATCGAACAGGTGGAGGTCGCCCCTTGCACCGTGCCAATGCGCCATGGCCATCGGAGCCTCATGTGCCAGGGGGTCAGCATCGACATCCTATTCAACGAGTCCCAACTCGCCGGGTTCAGCTTGTTGCTGTTTGGCGAGGTGCTCAATCGCTTCCTGGCGTCCTACGTTGGAATTAACTCCTTTGTCCAAGTCTCGGCACGCATCAAAGGCAAGGATGGGATCTTCAAGCATTGGCCGCCGCAAACCGGTCTTAAGGCGGTGCTATGACCGACTCACGCGAACGTCGGCTGTTCAACCTGATCCACCGCGAGGCGGGTCAGGGCAATCGTCTCGACCTTGCCACCGCCTACCGGGATAGTCCCCTTCGTATTCGGGGAAGCGTGACATTGGCGTATCCGTCGACGGAAGCGGAGATCGGCCGCCGCAATGAAGACAGCTTGGAAGTGGTGAGTCGTAGTTTTGGCTTAACCGGTGCTCAGGGCGCGTTGCCTTACGTTTACTCCGAATTGATTGCCCAGCGGCTGAAAGACAAAGACGGCGCCATCGCAGCATTTTATGACCTGTTCAACCATCGCGCGGTGACGCAGCTCTACCAGGCCTGGCTCGCGCAACGCTGGCCCACACCGCTCCTGCAAGATTCGCCCAGCCGCGCCAGTCACGAGCATGCCGACAGCAAATCCCTGCGCCTACTTGGAGCCTTGTCAGGGATTCCTCTGATACCGGACTCCCCGTTGCGGACGTTGCCGGACTACCTGATCAATCATGCCGGCCTGTTTGGACGACGGACCCGAACAGCAAAGGGCTTGGTCTCCATTCTGAAGACCCAGTTTGGCCTGGACGCACACATCGAGGAGTTCGTGGGGAAATGGCTGGAGATCGCTCCTAGCCACCGCTGCCGCCTGTCCAGCAAGCAGGGGGGCTTCCGGCTCGGATTCAATACGTCTGTCGGAAAAGCCACCTGGCATCCCCAAAGC
>JAEZAA010000218.1 GCA_023430625.1 Pseudomonadota bacterium | reverse complement strand
GCCCAACCGAGAACGCCATATTGCACCATAAACTCGATGTCGACGATACCACCGGCGTCCTGCTTCAGACAAAAACGCGCGGCGGCGGGTGAACTGGCGAGATTTTCCCGCATCCGCTCCCGCATCTCCCGCACCTCCTTCTGCAACAGGCAGCGATCCCGCTCGCGCCCCAGGATCTGGCGACGGATCGCCTCAAAGGCCGCGCCTACCCGCGGACAGCCTGCAACCATCCGTGCCCGCACCAGGGCTTGATGTTCCCAGGTCCAGGCGTCATGCGTCTGGTACTGCTCGAATGCCTTGAGCGATGACACCAGCAAGCCGGAATTGCCGGAGGGGCGCAGCCGCAAGTCTGCCTCATACAGCTGTCCCGACGTGGTGTGTGTCGTCAGCAGATGCACGATCCGCTGCCCGAGGCGCGCGAAAAAGACGGCGCCATCCACCGGACGTTCACCGTCGGTCGGCAAGTTATCGGCCGCGCCGTGAATAAAGACCAGATCCAGATCGGAACTGTGCCCCAGCTCCAAGCCACCCAGCTTACCGTAGCCGATGATGACGAAATCCGGATCGCAGGGCTCACCCGAGCTGCGCAGTGGCCGGCCGTGCTTAGCGACCATCGCCTCCCAGGCCAGATCCAGCACGCGTTCAAGGATGGTCTCGGCAAGCCAGGTCAGCGAGTCGCTGACTTTCATAATGGGCAGGGTGCCCCGCATTTCCGACGCCGCCACCCGCAGTACGTTGGCTTTCTTGAAATGGCGCAAGGCATCCATCTGCTGTTCCAGGTCGTCCTGGGGCACCCGCAGCATCTGCTGGCGCAACTCGTCTTTCAGATCCTGCAGTGACAAGGGACGGTACAGACTTTCCGTATGAAGCAACTCATCCAAGAGCAGCGGTGTCTGGGTCAACTGCTCGGCGATCCAGGGACTTTCCGCGCATAGTCGGATCAACTCGTAAAAAGCGCCTGGGTTCTCCAGGAGCAGCACCAGATAGGCGGTGCGGCGGGCCACGGACTCAACCAGGCCCAACAGGCGTTGCAGGGTTTGCACATCACCGTTGTGCGTGGCCACCCGCTTCAGCAACACCGGCATGAACTGGTCCAGGCGCTCGCGCCCCTGGCTCTGCAGCATCCGGATGCGCTTGCTTTCACGCAGTTTGCGCACCAGGGCCGCTGCTTCCTCGGGTACTTCATAGCCGGTGGCACGTAACCACAGCGTTTCCTCTTCTTCGGTCAGGTCGCCCTGCCAGAACTCGGTCCACCCCTCCAGCTCATCCGCGGAGACAGTGGCTTCGGGCTGTTCCGCCGGCGCGATGACATCGACAAAATGCCCCCGCACCCGCTCACGATGAGCGGCCAGCACCGCCGCCAGATCAGCCCAGCACGCAAACCCCATGGCCAAGGCCACACGCTGTTGCGCCACCTCGTCGACCGGCAGCAGTTGGGTTTGCTTGTCTTCCAGCCCCTGAACGGCGTGTTCCAGATTGCGCAAAAATACATACGCCTGGCGCAGCTCATCGACGGCCTCGCGCGGCAACAGCTCCTCTTCCGCCAGAACCGTCAGGACCTTCTGCAGGTTCCTCTCTTGCAGTTGCGCGTTGCGTCCACCACGAATCAACTGAAAGGCCTGCACGATGAATTCGATTTCGCGAATGCCGCCTGGCCCCAGCTTGATATCATTCTCCAAACCTCGCCGACGCACCTCGCGCGCGATCATCTCCTTCATGCCGCGTAAGGCTTCGATGGCGCTGAAATCAATGTAGCGCCGGTATACGAAGGGACGCAGATCCCGCATCAGCCGTTCACCGGACGCGCGATCACCCGCCACCACCCGGGCCTTGATCATGGCGTAGCGCTCCCAGTCCCGCCCCTGATCCTGGTAATACTCCTCCATCGCATTGAAGCTCAGTGCGAGCGCTCCACTCTCGCCATAGGGGCGCAACCGCATATCGACCCGGAACACAAAGCCATCCGCGGTGATTTTGTCCAAGGCCAGGATCAGGCGTTGAGCAAGCCGGACGAAAAACAACTGGTTTTCGATCGGACGCGTGCCGCCGCGGGTTTCCCCCTGTTCCGGAAAAGAGAAGATCAGGTCGATATCCGAGGACACGTTGAGTTCATAGGCCCCCAGCTTGCCCATGCCCAGCACCACCAACCGTTGCGGTACCTGACTCTCCCATCCGTAGGGTACGCCCCATTGGGCACAGGCACTCTGATACAGCCAATCCAGGGCACCGTCGATACAGGCTTCCGCCAGCAACGACATATCACGCGTCGTTACTTCCATCGGGCACCAGCGCATCAGGTCGCGCCAGACGATACGCACCATCTCCCGTCGGCGGAACAGGCGCAGCTCCCGCAGCAAGGCCGCCTCGTCTGCCACGCTCGCCAGGCGCTGCCGCAGGCTCTGGCGCAGCGTCTCGTCATCATAGGCTCGTTGTAGATCACCGCTGCGCCACAGCTCCAGCATCAGCGCGGGCGACAATTGCCAGGACTCGCCCACGAAGTCACTGCGGGCCCAGATCGCCAGCAGCGCCTCGATAAAATCCGGCGCGACATCGTCCGGCCAGGCCAGCGACTCCCGCTGGAGCGCCTCGGCGAACGCTTGCGCCCAACGCCGCAGCGTCGGCTGCAGGGCCTCTGGATACTGAGCTAGCAGGGTGTTCAATTGATCCAACGGAGTCCTCTCCAAACGTATTCAGAACAAATAATCGGGCGCCCTTGCAGGCCGCAAGGTCAGTTCCCTGCGCGTGCAACCTTACTTGCCTGAGCCATCAAGTACTGGCTCACCGCCAGTGAAAACAGGCCAGCGTGGGGTGACGCCTCAAAGCGGGTCAGACTTTCGTTCTCACCGACCGCAGCGAACTCCGCCAGGAACCGAGCCATTGCCGTCTGCGCCGCATCCATGAAGGATAACAACCTCGACTCCTCCTCACCGGCCGACATCGCGTCATCAATCATCAGCTCCCGCACCAGAGCCCGCAGAGCCGCAAGACTGCGATCGACCGCCAGCAGTCCGGCAAAGGAAGGATCGGCACGGAATACCTCAATGCCGCGCAACCAGCAACGGTGCAACTGCGCCCCGGCGTGCCACGCAGCTTGTCCAGAGACTGCCGGCGCCCTTGCCCGCGGAGCGGACTCATCCGTCATGCCCGATCCGGCCAGGCCATAGCCCCGCTCCGCCTTGCTGACATCACTCGCCCAAACCGGCACCTGGGAGGCAATCTGCCTGGCCAGGGCAAACAGGCTTTCCGGCGCGCCCTGCTTCAGCTCAAGCTCAACCTCCAAAATGGGTGCGACACGACCGTTCGCACGCACCTCTCCCTGATCCAGCGCAAGTTCAATGAGGGCGTCACCCACTCTGATATCAACCTGGGTGCGCTCAAAATCCGTGGTAAACAGGGGCCGCAAATCGGCGACCGCCACCTCCGGCGGAAATGCGACCGATTGCAACAGACTCGCGTCCAGTTGTGGCTGCGGAATTTCCCACTCCCACTCATCCCGCTGAT
>JAEZAA010000203.1 GCA_023430625.1 Pseudomonadota bacterium | reverse complement strand
AATAGGTGAATTCCCGTAACCTTTTGCAGAATCCAGATCGCAAGAACCTGTTCGGCGCCCTTTAGCAGGGAAAACGGATATCGCAATCCCTCCCTCATTGACCTGGTCAAGATAACCCTGAGGCATGAACGTATTGTCACCTCCCGTTCGTTGAATCTGCGTCGCCCCCTTTGTTCAATCTAAAGGCACAAACGCAAACTGGACTTGGACAAACTCTGTGGGCGCACCGCCAATGTGGGCTGATGGCTAGAACGATCTTCTCCCTCTCGTCGCTGATTCTGAGCGTCATGCTGCTGGTGGTGGGCAACACCTTCCTGTCGACCCTGCTCGGCCTGCGCATGAGCTTGGAAGGCATCGATCCCGCCGTCATCGGCTGGGTACTGGTGGGCTTCTCCGTCGGCTCCATCCTCGGCTCGATCTACTGCAAGCGCATCATTGAACGGGTCGGGCATATCCGCAGCTTTTCGGTGTTTGCCGCCATCATGGCGGTGGCAGCCCTGCTCCATCCGCTGATCCTTCACCCAATTGTCTGGGCCCTGCTGCGCGCCATCTCCGGTTTGGCCATGGCGGGGTTGATGGTCATCATCGAGAGCTGGTTCAGTACCCGTGCCACCAACGAGAACCGTGGCAAACTGTTCGGCATTTACCAGATCGTGGTGTTTCTGTCCGCAGCAGGCGGTCAGCTAATGATCGCCACTGCCGACCCCGGCCGCACGGCCCCCTTCAGCGTCGCTGCCATCCTGCTGACGCTGGCCCTCATCCCGCTTGCATTGACCCGTATTCAGGCCCCCACAATCGAGAAGGTCGAGCGCCTCTCCTTTCGGTCGCTTTTCAGAATCTCGCCGCTGGCGATGGTCGCGGCGCCGGTTGCCGGCGTGGTTTCGAGCTCGTTCAGCGCCATGGGCCCCGTCTACGCCCACATGATCGGCCTCAGTGTGAAGGAGATTTCCATCTTCATGGCCGTCCCCGTACTCGCGGGGATGCTGTTCGCCTGGCCCATCGGGCGCCTGTCGGACCTGTTTCGCCGCCAAAAGATCGTGCTGCTGCTGGCTATCATCGGCGCCATCTGCAGCTTCACGGCGGCATACTGGGGCCCTGCCAATCTCCTGTTGCTGTTTGTCATGGCGGAATGCGTCGTGGCCTTCAGCGCGGCGATCTATCCGATCGCAGTCGCCCTGGTCAACGACAAACTGCACCATCATCAGATCGTGGCCGCAAGCGCAGGCCTTCTCCTGAGTCATGGCCTGGGAAGCTGCTTCGGACCGATCCTGGGTTCTGCGGCCATCAGCATGGTGGGTCCGGCCGGTCTATTCCTGTTCATGGGTAGCATACTGACACTGCTTACCTTCTTTACGGTCTGGCGACTGGTGACCGGCAGACTGGTTCCCGTCGCCGAGCAGGAAGCCTTTGTGACGGCGCATCCAATCTCGGATGTCACCATCCTCAATGATCTGGATCCGCGCAATGAAGAGTTTCTGGCCCACCACCCGCCGCCTGAGGACGTTGCCGACGACGATGATCCGCCTCCCACTCAAGGGCGCTGAACGGTGCACGGACCGGCCAAGCGGCGTACACTGACGTTTCTACTTTTTTGCATACGGACCCTTTTGCGTACGAACCCTTTTGCTCATGCCCCCCTTATACTCATGGACTGAGCAGCACCGCCGGATCGGGAAGGATATTCTCCAATGACAGCAATTCCTCTGCAGGCACAAACTCCGCTGCAGGTACTGAAGCAGGTTTTTGGCTACGACCAGTTCCGCGGCGAACAAGCCGACATCATCGACGAGCTGGCGGCCGGCCGCGATGCCCTGGTGTTGATGCCGACCGGCGGTGGAAAGTCGCTCTGTTATCAGATTCCAGCACTACTGCGCCCGGGCGTGGGCATCGTCATCTCACCCTTGATCGCCCTCATGCAGGACCAGGTGGACGCCCTGACCCAACTGGGCGTGCGTGCCGGTTTTCTCAACTCCAGCCTGGAGCCGGCGGCGGCCGCCCAGATGGAGCAAGCACTGCTGCGTGGCGAGCTTGATCTCTTATATATCGCGCCGGAACGGCTTACCCAGCCGCGGATGCTGGACTTGCTGCATCGTGCGCCGCTGGCCCTGTTCGCCATCGACGAGGCCCACTGTGTCTCGCAATGGGGTCACGACTTCCGGGCGGATTATCTGCAACTGAGCCTGTTGCGGGAGCAGTTTCCCCAGGTACCGCGCATCGCACTGACCGCAACCGCCGACGCCCGCACCCGCGAAGAAATGATCGAACGGCTTGGCCTGGGCCAGGCCCGCCAGTTCATCAGCGGCTTCGACCGGCCCAATATCCAGTACCGGATCACCCAGAAGCAGAACCCCAGACAGCAACTGCTGCGTTTTCTGCGGGAGGAACACGCGGGGGATGCCGGCATCGTCTACTGCCTGTCCCGCAAGAAAGTCGAAACGGTCAGCGACTGGCTCAATGCCGAAGGCATTGCGGCCCTGCCCTATCATGCGGGCCTGCCGGCGGACGTTCGCCAGCAGCACCAGCAACGTTTTCTGCGGGAGGACGGGCTGGTCGTGGTGGCCACCATTGCCTTCGGCATGGGTATCGACAAGCCGGATGTGCGCTTTGTCGCCCACCTGGACTTGCCCAAGAGCCTGGAGGCTTACTACCAGGAAACCGGCCGTGCCGGTCGTGATGGACTGCCGGCCACAGCTTGGATGAGCTATGGCCTGGAGGATGTGATCAAGCTACGGCAGATGCTGGAAGGCTCACCCGGCGACGAGCAGCACAAGCGGATCGAACGACAGAAACTCGATGCCATGCTGGGCATCTGCGAAATCACCAGTTGCCGACGTCAGGCGCTCCTGCGCTATTTCGGCGACGAGCCCAGCTTTGGGACGGCCTGCGGCAATTGCGATACCTGCCTGAATCCGGTCACCACCTGGGACGCCAGCACCGCCGTGCAGAAGTTATTGTCCTGCATTTACCGCACGGGCCAGCGCTTTGGTGCCAATCATGTGCTGGATGTCCTGCTGGGTAAGCAGACCGACAAGGTCCGGCAGTTCCAGCACGACCAGCTGTCCACCTTTGGCATTGGCCAGGATCTCGACGCCACCCAGTGGCGCTCGGTGGTGCGGCAACTGGTCGCGCGGGGCTATATCCGGGTGGATCTGGATGGCTTTGGCTCGCTGCAGCTGACGGAGCAATGCCGTCCGATCCTGCGTGGCGAGCAACCGATTCATTTACGCCAGGACAGCAAGGAGGCTCGGGTCAAAAAATCCCGTGGGCAATCCGCTCTCTCCCAAACGATCGCGCCCCACGAGGAGCCACTGTGGGAGGCCCTGCGCGCCTGTCGCAAGCAACTGGCCGACGAGCAGGGCGTACCGCCCTACGTGATTTTTCACGACAGCACGCTGCAGGCAATCCTCCGCGAGCGCCCTCTTTCAGCAGCGGAGCTACTTCAGATCAGCGGTGTCGGACAACGCAAGCAGGAACGCTACGGCGAACCCTTCCTGGCGGTTGTGCGCGATTTCACCCAGGCTCAATCGGCAACCGGTTGACGCTTTTAATCCTCAAGCTGATACGAATAATTCAGGACCAGCGTCTCGGCGCCCGGGTTGAGGTCTCCCAGGCCGCCATTGGAGATATGGCCGAACTGCAGGCTCAGGCCGTGGCGCTCGTCGAACTGGTAGCCCAGCTCCAGGCGGGACTGAAACTCCAGGTCCTTGCCGAGTATCTTGCCGTTACGGTCGTTATAGCCACCCACGGCGAAACTTGGGGTGAGCCACCAGCGTGACGTCAACGCGAAGCGCCGCTGCAAGCCGGCATAGAGGTAGTTGTCTTCCGCGAAAGTGACCCAGCCACCCACGAACGGCTGCAGGCCATACCAGAACGCATGGGCAAATGCGTACTCCAGCTGCACCATGGTGTCCGTATGTTGCCCCAGCAGATCGAAGCTACCCGCCGCCAGGCTAATGGTCCCTTCCGCAGCCTCGGTCTGCTGCGGCCCAATCAACACTGGTCCCGCCACCATCAGCATGGACACAGCCAACTTCTTGATACGATCAGGTCTGAATTGCATAGGCTCCGTACGAACAAGTCAAAACAGGTTGTCACTGCTGACTGATTCTGGAGTGAAACCGCCAGGGCGACTAGCGACCTGGCGAGCTGAGAGCCTTTACCACATCAAGTCGTCGGGAATCTTGTAGTCCTTGTAGGGATCATCCGGATCCTCGGCTTCGGTGTTTGCCCGGTCGTTGAGCAGGATGACGGCGGCTTCGTCGCGCTGGCGCACCTTTTGCGCCACGGCGGAAGGCACCAGTTCATACTGACCGGCCAGCGTGACGATCGCCAGCAGCCCCTGACTGAGCTGGTCGCGCAGGCGTTCCGTCACATAGAGGCGCTTGACCTTGCCGCCATCGACAAAGTTAAAGGCAATCTCGCCTTCGCCCCGGGACACCCGATTCATCTGAATCAGTTGCGCCACCTGGGCCGCAATCGCCTTGCGCTCCGCCTTCTCTTTCTGCTGACGGTTTAGCTCCCGGTCCCGTTCCACCTTTTCCGCCGCGGCCTGCTGTGCGGCACGTTTGACTTCGTCCTCGGAGACCTCCTTGCTCTTGCGCTGCATTTTCTGCTGCTTGCGCTCGGCACTGGTCACTTGCTTGAGTTTCTTCTCATCCACCAGTCCCTTTTTCAGGAGCTGATCTCGAAGCGAGTTTGCCATATCGCTCATTCCCTCATAGGTTCATCGGGGCCGGCGCAATAGGCCGGCCACCGTCGTAGGTATTCAGATTCAAAGACGAGCGAGCCGGTATTGCTCACTCTTCCGGCAGCCGGTCCAGTGCCGCAATGTAGCTGGCCCGATCGAACGGCCGGTCGTGCTTCAGCATATCGCTGACGGCGTCCTCCAGCGTCAGGGCAATCAACCGGAGCGCCTCCTCCTCTCTATAGCCCCGCTCCTGCAGGCGCTGGCAGGCAGCCGCCGCCTCCTGGGGATCGCCCTGGGCGATCTGATTACG
The DNA here is from genome assembly GCA_023430625.1 of Pseudomonadota bacterium. Classification (GTDB taxonomy): domain Bacteria; phylum Pseudomonadota; class Gammaproteobacteria; order Pseudomonadales; family Oleiphilaceae; genus JAEZAA01. The sequence goes on along the minus strand of JAEZAA010000203.1, from coordinate 10,402 downwards.
CACCGCTTCCAGCAGCTGTGCCACCGCACCGCTGTCTTCAAGCCTATTGTCGTCCTGCATTGGTTCGCCCCTCATGTTCATCTGATTGCTTATTTATCCGACCTTGTCTGCGCACTAGAACGCAACCAATGCAAGGCACCCTGCCCCGCCGCCCGCCCGCTGGCGAAACAGGCGGTCAGCAGATAGCCGCCGGTCGGCGCCTCCCAATCCAGCATTTCACCCGCACAGAACACGCCGGGCAGAGACCGCAGCATCAGCTGTTCATCAAGTGCGGCAAACTCCACTCCACCCGCCGTGCTGATTGCGCCAGCCAAGGGAAAGGGGGCGATCAGGCGCAGCGGCAGAGCCTTAACGGCCCGGGCCAAACGCATTGGTTCCGCAAAGTCCGCCGCTGACACCAGCTCCCGCAGCAAGCCAACCTTGACCCCGTCGATACCGGCCCGGCGACGCAGATGCGCCGCCATGGACTCCTTGCCGCGGGGCCGGGACAGCTCCTGCGTCAGACGTTCAAGGGCACGTCCGGGCGTCAGATCAAGCTCGATTCCAACCTCCCCCGTGGCGGCCAAGGCATCCCGCAGCCGGGCAGAGAGCGCATAGATCAGACTGCCTTCCACCCCTTGTTCCGTGATGACGAACTCGCCTTGCTGGACGTGGGTGTGTCCATCAACATCCTGAAAGCGCACGGCAACCGGCTTGACCGGCGCGCCGGCAAAGCGTTCCCGAAAGACCGTACTCCAGCCTTGTTGCGCCAACGGCGTCGTCACCTCGAAACCACAATTGGCCGGTTGCAATGGCGCGACGGCAATATCTCTATCGCGGAGCCAGGGCACCCAGGCGGCATCGGATCCCAGCCGCGGCCAGCTGCCGCCGCCCAAGGCCAGAATCACCGCCGCCGGCCGTTCGCGCACTTCACCCGTTGGTGTCTGGATCCGGAGCGCGCCCTGCTCGTCCCACCCCAGCCAGCGATGCCGCATATGCAGCCGCACGCCCGCCGCCCGCAAACGCCGCAGCCAGGCCCGCAGCAAAGGCGCAGCCTTCATATCCGTGGGGAACACCCGGCCTGAGCTTCCCACAAAGGTTTCCACGCCCAAATCGTGCACCCAGTCGCGCAGCGCTTGTGCATCGAACCCTTGCAGCAGTGGCGCGATCTGTTCTGCACGGCTGCCATAGCGGCCGAGAAACGCCTCGGCCGGTTCCGAGTGGGTAATGTTCATACCACCCACGCCCGCCAGCAGGAACTTGCGCCCCACCGAAGGCATGGCCTCGTAAAGATCCACCGGTACACCCGCGCGGCTCAATACCTCGGCCGCCATCAACCCGGTCGGACCGCCGCCAATCACGGCCACGCTGGGCGGCGTTTGCTTTCCGTCTGTCATACGTCGTTTCAGCCTTCTACACCCACACCGCAGATCAACACCGGAATGATTCGCCGCTCATCAGCCGACCGGGCACGGCCGCTGCGGGCACAGGCTCAGGGTTGGGACGGATCAAATGGCGCAAATTGTACCAAGAAGGCCATTGGGGTGGGATCTTTGATTGACCCGCGCCTTGGGATGAACGGAAGAGTCCGGCAGCGGCTTGCTGTATGATCCGGACCATCTGTCCACTGGGCGTCATTTCCCATTCCTTCATTAATCTGGACCAACACCATGCCACTTCTACCGCATATCGAGATCGAACCGGCCACCCCGGCCAATGCAACGGTGCTCATCCTCCATGGCCTTGGCGCCAGCGGTCACGACTTCGAACCGCTGATCCCCGAGCTTCGGCTACCGGACTCCGCCGCCGTGCGCTTTATTCTGCCGCACGCGCACTCAATTCCCGTGACCATCAATGGCGGCTATGTGATGCCGGCCTGGTACGACATTCTGGCCATGGACCTGCACCGGACGGTGGATGAGGCCCAGTTACGCGCCTCCGCCCAGGCCACCCAGCAGTTCATCGACCGTGAAATCGAGCGCGGCATCGATAGCCGGCGGATCATCGTCGCGGGCTTTTCCCAGGGCGGCGCGGTTGCCTTTCAGGCCGCGCTGACCTACCCCCGTCCCCTAGGCGGCCTGTTGGCACTGTCGACCTACCTGGCACTTGAGCCTGAGGCTGCGTTGCGCGGCGCCAACCAGGACATCCCCATCGAGATCTACCACGGCACCGCCGATTCGATCGTGGCGGAAGCCCTCGGTCAGCGGAGTGCCGCACGACTGCGTGAACTCGGCTATCAGCCCCGCTACAAGAGCTACCCGATGGAGCACAGCCTCTGCATGGAGGAAGTAACGGACATCTCCACTTGGCTACAGGCCCGCCTCGACCTGGCCTGACAATCCCCCCCTGTTATAGACGCATTTCTCGCCCGCCTGACCCACCGGTCAGGCTTCGCCGCCTCACTGCCTCATTCCGCACAGTTCAAATAAACCATTCAGTAGTGCGTCCGGTTAGCGCCCGCCTCGCCGGATGCTCGTGAACCTGTAGTGCCAAACGTTTCGGTTTACTTGAAATCGTTAAGAGTTGTTACCGCTGCTCGCCCCGCTCAAATCTTCAACTAATGTAAAAAGTAAGCCGCAATGTTGACAGTGAAGAAATGCTCTGTTTAGGGATCATTCCTCACCCGCTTCACATGCCCAATCCGGTCAGGTCGAGAACCTGACGCTGGGCTACTGGAGACAACAGTCGCGGCGCCTCATGAGTACATCGCAAGCGAGTGTTGATCAGATGCCAACGTTTTCCAAACAAAAAACAATAACCTCGGTTTCCGCCTGGAGCCTGCTCGCTGTACCAGTATTTTTACTGGCCGGCTGCGGCGGTGGTGGCGGAGGTGGCAGTTCTGAACCGACGCAGACTGGCAGCGAGACCAACCGCGCCACGTCACCCGCGCTAACCGTAGAGGGTGTTGCACTTAAAGGTGCGATTGCCGACGGCATCGTGACTGTACACGCCGTGGAAGAACACGCGGGCTACCACCAGATAGCCTCCACGCCCCTTGCCAATGCGGTCCGCACCCAAGCCGACGGTAGCTTCCGCATCCAATTGAATTCGCCCACCAACAGCGCGCTGGTGGTGCGGGTGGCGGCCGACGACAAGACCCTGATGCTCTGTGATGTCAGTGCCGGCTGCCGTAATTCCCAGGGCGGGCTGGTGCCCTTTGGCAATGCCATGCGCCTGCCCCCAGACTTCGCCATGACTGCGGCAATTTCCGCCGTGCGTGGCACCCGTGTCTCTGTCCCGGTGACCCCCCTGACGCAACTGGCATTCAGCTGGGCGGAAAACCAACTGTCCGGCCTTACCTTTGACAATATCGCACAAGGTCGGGTGAACGTGGCGACCAGCCTGGGTCTGCCGGCCAATATTCTGGATCGAGCCCCGGTCGATCTGAACCGGCTGACGGCGAATTCCATCGTCGACGCCGACACCCTGACCTACTCCCTGATTTCGTCGTCGTTCCTGGCCCTGGCCAACGACAACGCCTGGACCGATATCAGCGATGTGCTGGCATCCGCCAGCCAGCGTTTTGCCACGGCGGGAAATCTGATTGACGTCAACCTGGGCGGACTGCCGGAAGTCTCCAAAAGCGATTTGCTGCAAGCCGCTGCCGAGACCGCCGCCGATCTGAGCACCAGCTTGGGCAGCAGCCGCGGTCTGGGCCAGGTACTGGGCCACATCGCCACGACGAGCAACGAATCGGCAGCCGCGCTGATTACAGCCAGTGACGAGCGCCAGTCACTCGACATTACCTACAACCCCGCGTCCAAAAGCGTGTTTCCCACGGAAACCGTGACGCTGAACGTGAATGCCAATGGCACGGGGCCGATCTTTTACCAGTGGCGTAAGAATGGCGCTGCCATTGCGGGCGCCACCCATCCTCACCTAACCCTGAGTTCCGTGTCGGAAGCCGATGAAGGCATCTATGACTGCGTCGTCAGCAACAACTACGGTAGCCTGACGTCGAATGCCGCCAAAGTCGACGTGATGGAAGCGGCCGTGAGCCTGGCATGGGAGCCGCCCGCCAGCCGTGCCGACGGCACGCCGCTGGATGTGCTGGATCTGCAAGGATATCGAGTATTCTACGGTCCGTCCGAAGACCAGATGGACGAGGTCGTGGAAATCGACGACCCCTACATGACTAGCTACAACTTCGAGTACTTGCCGTCAGGGACTTACCACTTCGCCATCATGGCGGTGGATTCCGACGGTCTGGAAAGCCTGCTGTCGGAACCGGTGAGCAAGACGCTCTAATCGTCCAGACCACTAAACAGAAACAGGCCCTGCCTCCCCCCGGAGACAGGGCCTGTTTCGTTTCCGCCCTCTTGTTTACCCTACGCCTTAACTCGCGCGTCGGAGCAAGACCACGCCAATCACCAGACAGACGATGATCGGCACCAGCGTGGCGAAGATGGGATTGAAGCCAAACACCAGACTCGCCGGGCCCAGCAGATCCTGGGCGTACTTGAACAGCAGCCCCACGATAATGCCGGTGAAGACCCGAAAGCCCATGGTGACCGAACGCAGCGGGCCGAAAATAAAAGAGATGGCCACCAGCACCAGCACGGCGGTTGCCACCGGCGTCAGGACCTTTTTCCAGAACGCCATCAAGTAGGTGTTGGCATTGAGATCCTGATTCAGCAGGTATTGGGAATAGGTGTACAGCCCTTCGATGGACAGGGTCTCGGGCTTGACTACCAGCACGCCCAACACCTCCGGTGACAGGCGGATCTCCCAGGGCAGCACATCATGCTGCAAGCGCTGGGTCCGGTCCCGTTCCAACTCGGTTTGCACCACATCCATCAGCAGCCATTCGCCCCGTTGATAAATGGCGCGTTTGGCAAAAGTGGAGCGGGTCAGCCAGTGGTTCTGGTCGAATTCGAACAGCGTTACGCCATGCAGCACGCCCTTCGGCTCCACCGCATTGAAGTGCATGAAGGTGTTGCCCTCCCGGTGCCAGAATCCGGAGCGGGAACTCAAGGCCTCCTGCGCCCCCTGGGCCAGAACCTTTTCCGTCTGGGCGATGCGCTCAGTGTGCGGCACCACATATTCACCCAGCGCCAGACTCACCAGCACCACCGCCAGGGCCGGCTTCAGCGCGGCCCAGACGATCCGCCCCGTGGACACCCCGGCGGCGCGCATCACCACCAGTTCGCTGTTATTCGCCAGGGCACCTAGCCCGACCAGGCTACCGATGAAGGCCGCCAGTGGCAGGTAATCGTAAATCCGGCGCGGCAGGGTCCAGGCAATGTAGAGCAGCGCCTGCACCATCTGATAATTGTTCTTCAACTCGTCCAGTTCCGTGACGAAGGCAAACACCAGATCAAGCGACAACACCACCAGCAGGACCAGCAGCAACGCGGCTGAAACGTTGGTCACCACATAACGGTCAAGCTTGCGCATGGCGCACCCTCCACTTACGCCGCATGTCGCCGCCGAACTGGAGGAACAGGGCGAGCACCAGGAACAGCACATGCACCCACCAGAGCCCCAGCCAGAAGGGAATCCGCTCCTTCTGTAGCAGATCCCGGGCAGTGATCAGCAGTCCCAGGTACGCGATGTAGATCAACATGGCCGGCAGCAGCTGGAAGAAGCGTCCCTGACGCGGGTTGACCCGGCTCAGGGGCAACGCCAGCAAGGCCACCACCGGCACCAGCAGTGGCAGGGAAATACGCCACTGTAGAATCGCCTGATGCTTGGGAAGGTCTGAGCCCAGAAGCTCTACGGTTGGAATCGCCTCGTCCTTGGTGTTGCGCCGCTCGGCCGTCGGCTCGGCAATCTTCACGCCGTACTCGTCGAACTCGATCAGGCGATAATCCAGCTGACCCGGCTGTCCCTGAAAGCGCGCGCCTTGATGCAGCACGATAAAGCGCTCGCCGGTGACCTCATCCACCCGCTGGGTGCCGGTCTCGGCCACCACCACCGACAGGCCCTCGCCCGACTGGCTGCGCTCGGCAATAAACACATTGCGCATCTCGCGCTTGTCGGCACTCAAGGATTCCGTGTAAGTGACCCGCGCGCCGCTGCGCAACGGCTGGAAGCGGCCCGGCGCCAACAGCTCGAACTCGGTGATCTTGGACTGGTCCTCGAAGATCTTTTCCACCTGCTGCACGCCCCAAGGCGTCACGAACAGGCTCATGGCAGCCACAATCGCCATCACCACCAGTGCCGAGCCCATGGTGAGCTTTATCAGCTGGGCGGGACTCAGGCCACAGGCCATCAGCACCGTCATCTCGCTTTCCAGGTACATGCGCCCGTAGGCCAGCAGAATCCCCAGAAACAGCGCCAGCGGCAGGATGAGTTCGAGAAAGCCGGGAAAGCGATAGGCCATGATGGCAAACAGCACATCGGCGGCCAGTTCGCCGGCGGCGGCCTCCGCCAAATACTTGATAAAGCGGCCGCTCATGAAGATCAGCAACAGGACGCCAGCGACGGCGACCATGCTGATCAGGAGCTGGCGTGTCAGGTAACGGAAAATGATGTACAAGCTGATTCCCGCCAAAAGGCCCGAATGAATTGGGGTGGACGAAGGATGTCTCTATAAAAGGAGAGGTATTGTAGGTAGAAATGGGGTGCCCGGCAAAGTTCGCCGGTGGAAAATGACGGGCGATCACGTAAACTCTTATGCGGCTTCTGATCCAGCTCTGCTCAAGGCACTGATTTCGGTTTGCCGATCCGGTGCAGGTCCCGTTTCAAGAGCCTGGCGTGAGCGCCCTCATAAGAACAGTCAATGGAGAATGTATGAAATATTCCGCAATCAGTCTGGATCTTCTCAAGCAAAGCACCGACTGCGTCATTGTCGGTCTCTATGAGAAAGGTGGTTTCACCCCGTCTGCCAGTGCGCTGGACGAGGCGGCCGGCGGGTTGCTGAGCAAGCTGGTCAAGCAGGGCGACCTGACCGGAAAACTCGCCAGCACCACCTGGATCTACGATTGCGGCAGCGCCGCCACGCCCCGCGCCCTGATCGTGGGCTGTGGCGCCAAGGAAAAACTGAACGAGAACAACTTCCGCAAGATCATTGCCGCGGCCACCGGCCGGCTCAAGGAAACCAGCGCCAAGGACGCGGTATCCTGCCTGGTCGATGTGGAGGTGCCGAACCGGGATGTGGCCTGGAAAAGCAAATATCATGTCGAAGTCAGCGCCGATGCGCTCTACCGCTTCGATCAGATGAAGAGCGAGAAAGCCAAGCCCCTCAACCTGAAACAGCTGCGCCTGGCCACGGACAAAGCCGGTCTCAATGAGGCCAAACAGGGTGTGGCCATCGGTACCGCCGTTGCCAAGGGCGTGGCGGTAACCAAGGACCTGGGCAATCTGCCGGGCAATATCTGCACGCCCACCTACTTGGCCAAGGAAGCCAAGGGTCTGGCCAAATCCTACGACAAGATCACCACCAGCGTGCTGGATGAAAAAGACATGAAGGCGCTGGGCATGGGTGCCCTGCTCGCGGTGAGCGCCGGCAGCGACGAACCCGCCAAGCTGGCCGTCATGGAATACAAGGGCGGCAACCCCAAGGATGCGCCCCACGTGCTGGTCGGCAAGGGCATTACCTTCGACACCGGCGGCATCAGCCTCAAGCCCGGCGAAGGCATGGGCGAAATGAAATGGGACATGTGCGGTGCCGCCAGCGTCATCGGCACCCTCACCACCTTGGCTGAGCTCAACCTGCCCATCAACGTGGTCGGCATCATCGCCTGTGCCGAGAACATGCCCAGCGGGCGCGCCACCAAGCCCGGCGACATCGTGACCAGCATGTCCGGCCAGACCATCGAGATCCTCAACACCGACGCCGAAGGCCGCCTGGTGCTGTGCGACGCCCTCACCTACGCCGAACGTTTCGAGCCAGCCTCGGTGGTGGACATCGCAACGCTCACCGGTGCCTGTATCATCGCCCTGGGTCACCACACGTCGGCCCTGATGGCCAATGACGACGACCTCGCCCAAAGCCTGCTGGCCGCCGGACGCCAATCCCATGACCGCACCTGGCAAATGCCCTTGTGGGACGATTACCAGTCGGCGATCGACAGCAACTTTGCCGATATCCAGAACATTGGCGGCCGGCCAGCCGGTTCCATCACCGCGGCCTGCTTCCTGGCGCGCTTCACCAAGAAATACAAGTGGGCCCACCTGGATATCGCCGGTGTCGCCTGGACCTCTGGGAAGGAAGCTGCATCCACTGGCCGGCCGGTGCCCCTGCTGACCCAGTACCTGCTCAACCAGGTCGGCGGCAAGGTCTGATTGCACCGTGGCGCAGGCGGATTTTTATATTCTCGAACAGTTCGACGACCACAGTCGCTTTCTGACCGTGTGTCGTCTGGTGGAAAAGGCCCTGCGCCACGGTCACCGGATTCATATCCACACCCAGACCCAGGAACAGGCGGAGGAACTGGATCAACTGCTCTGGTCGTTCCGCCCCGACAGCTTCATTCCCCACAGCCTGCAGGATGAACCGGACGCCCTTGAGGCGCCGGTCACCCTCGGCCATCAGGACCTCTCGACAAGTCTGAAGCCCTTTGACGAGGCGGCACTGCTGATCAACCTGGCCGAGCAGATTCCGGATTTCTTCACCCGGTTTCAGCGCATTGCCGAAGTCTCGACTCAGCAACCGGGACTTCTGTCGGCGACGCGCGACCATTTTCGATTTTTCCGTGAACGTGGTTACAATACGACCAGCCACCGCTTGAAGTAGACCGTACTTGTCTGCAGTATCACCGCCTTGTAGTAAGAAGGACTCCACCATGGCGCCGAACAATCAGGATTTCGACAGTGATATTCCCGTCCTCGAAGACTTGGTGATGGTTGATCCTCCCAAGCGGGATTGGCTGAAAGACACCCCCGCCGAGACCGAGGCGATTGCCGCCGAAGTGGCCGCCGAGGAGGCGTTGGCGACATCAGCTGACACGCCGGCCGCCGCTGAAGCACCTGTTGCCGCCGAGGCTGAAATACAGCCTGAGCCGACGCCCGCAAGCACGGGGTCCGCCAACACCGGATTCGGCAGCGCGACCTCCGATGATTCCAGCGATCCGTTCCAGCGGACCAAGCCCCTGCCCCGGGACAATCCCTTTCTGCCCTATGAACATCTGGAGCAGTTGGCGCGCGAGCGCGTGGAGTTCCAGAAGCAGTTCGCCCAGTTCGCGGTCGCGCAGCAATCCTTCCGCCCCCAGTGGAGCAGCCAGGCCAGCCGCGACCAAGCGCCGCGCACCGGCACCAGTTCCAATCTATTGCTCGACAACCTGACCCGCCAGCTGACCCAGGAAGTGATCAACGACCTGCGCCCGGACATCGAGCAGCGGATATGCCGCCTGTTGGAGCAGCGCTTCGCCGACTGGAGCGACACCAAGTAACCGCCCCTTCCCTGTAAGCCTTCTCCCCAGCGCGTCCTGACGCCACCCAGCGAGGACGCGCTATACACGGCCCCAGCCTGGGCGTGTATAATCTTTCGCTTTGCGCATCATCCTGCCGGAGACATCGTCGAACGCCCGCGCCTGTTGGCCTCTTGCGAGCCAGCCGCGCCGCCGGACCCACGTCCACCCTCGTTTGCCGATGCTCCCTAACCAGTGACCGACGACAGGCGTAACGATTGACCATGGAAAAGACCTATCAGCCCGACGAACTGGAACGCCATTGGTATCAAACCTGGGAAGAACGCGGCTATTTCGCACCCAGCGGCCAGGGCGACTCCTACTGCATCATGATTCCGCCGCCCAACGTCACGGGCAGCCTGCACATGGGGCACGGGTTCAACAACGCCATCATGGATGCCCTCATTCGCTATCGACGCATGCAGGGTCGTAACACCCTGTGGCAGCCCGGTACCGATCACGCCGGAATTGCCACCCAAATGGTCGTCGAGCGCCAGCTTGCCCAGCAGAACCAGACCCGCCATGACCTGGGCCGGGACCAATTCCTGGAAAAAGTCTGGGAATGGAAGGAACAGTCCGGCGGCACCATTACCCGTCAGATTCGTCGCCTGGGCTCCTCCGTGGACTGGTCGCGGGAGCGCTTCACCATGGACGCCGGCCTGTCCAACGCCGTTAAAGAAGCCTTCGTTCGCCTCTATGACGACGGCCTGATCTATCGCGGCAAGCGCCTGGTCAACTGGGACCCGAAACTGCACACCGCCATTTCCGATCTGGAAGTGCTGTCTGAAGAGGAAAAGGGTTCGCTCTGGCACTTCCGCTATCCCCTGGCCGATGGCTCCGGCCATCTGGTGGTCGCCACCACCCGTCCCGAGACCATGCTGGGCGACACCGCCGTGGCGGTACACCCGGAAGATCAACGCTACGCGGAACTGGTCGGCCAGAAGGTGCGCCTGCCGATTACCGGCCGTCTGATTCCCATCATTGCCGACGACTATGTAGACCCGGAGTTCGGCACCGGCTGCGTCAAGATCACGCCCGCCCACGACTTCAACGACTATGAAGTGGGCAAG
>JAEZAA010000124.1 GCA_023430625.1 Pseudomonadota bacterium | reverse complement strand
GTGCCGGCTAGAGCCGGCACGGAAGATTACTTCAATCCCAAGGCGTCGGACGACTCGATCAGCTTGAATGGTTTTTCCAGGTCATCGATCTTTTCAAGCGACTCCCGCAAGCCCTCGTCCAAACGTTCATATTCGATCCCGACCTCAAGCAGCCGAACCTGGGTATCCAGGATTAACTCCTGGCTCTCTTGTAGGGTGCTCGCTCTGTCCGGGTCCACGGGATAGAGCATCGCGGTTAATATCCCAGACGAAACAAGATAGTCTCGCAAAGCCGTGTCCGAACAGTCAGCGGAAGCCTTGAGGTAGTAATAACGAAGTGCCGTTTTCTTTTCCGCCGGGCTTATATTCAAGCCCTGAAAGGTATTGGCAGGAAGAATGGTTGCGGATTCTTTACAGTACTTTTCCCTGTTAGTGAGATTCACCAGACTGCGATTGAATTCGTTGTTTGCTCTCGCAAAGGCTTCAAGCTCAGTCGCGGTCGGAGTCTTCTCTTTCGCATGCCCCAGGGCAGAGAAGAAGAGCGCCGCCAGCAAATAAAACACTTTCATCACATAACTCCTTTAGTGAAGGCTGCATCCCGACGCAACGGCCCGCCAGAATTGCTTTTCCTTGTGATCCGAAACCATCAAATAGGTTTCTTCCGCGATCCTCATGATTCTACCCCGGACAATGATCGGTACCGACTTCATGCCATCGGCCATCTGTTCAAAATCAGTGGAGTACAGCGAGTAGGTCGCCTCCAGCATTCCATTGCCAAAAAAGATGTTCAGCACATGAGCCGCACCAATAAATTTAACCAGCTTTTCACTCAGTGCCGTCCTGCGTCTAATGTCTTCAATTGCGTCAACGCTCGTCGTGGAAAATTTTATATTTCCGATATTTGGACATTCCATATCCCATTCCCTCACAAATGTTTCGGCGCCCACTCTAGCATGGGTGCGGAGAAACTCGATACGACATGCCCCACTCACTCAGGTCCTTCACTGTAGCATTGGTAGATGATCCTTCCAGAACACGGAGGGTTGATCATGACCATGCTGAACGACCTGCCTCGTCTTCACCTGCAGACGTTGATGTTCCTCTTGGTTTTTTGCTCGGGTTTGCTCGCATCCGGCGCGCACGCCCAATGTACGACCGAAGCCCGCACCATCGCACCCACGACCGTGCATGCCAGCGCGCCGACCTTTACCTCCGGCGAGGGGTGGCGGATGGGAAAAGTCATCGAGAAGCTACCGGCGGATACGCCGGTGCGCATCTGCAAGAGCACATCGGTCGGCTTGTTCTTCGATAAGAAGCAGTGGTACCGCATCGAGTTTGAGGGACGTCGGGCCGGCTGGGTGTTTGCCGATCTGATAGAGCCTGCGGCCGAATCCCGCTCGCCTGCGCCAACCATTCGTTTCTCGCTGCTGACGCCGGCGTTTGCCCAGGATTCCCCGGCGGAAAGCCCCGAAGCAGAAGCCGACATCGCCAACCAAGGCGTACCCGGCTTCAACATATCGCTGCTGATGTTTGGCGCCTTCGTCAGCATCGTGCTCGGCATGGTCGGCAAGGTGGCCTATGACGAGGTGGAACGCGGGCAGCATCTGTCGTTGCGGGGCTGCATCAATATCCGCAAATGCATCAAGGCGTTGATCGTCGCCCCCATGACCTTCAGCGCTTTTTTAGTGGCGGGGGATTACACCTTTCAGGACGAGGTCGCCGTGATCATCTTCTTTTGCATGGCATTCCAGAATGGCTTTTTCTGGCAGACCATTCTCCCGGTCGGCAAAGAGGTGCCGCAATCTATTTAAATCCTTTACAAAGCGAACGCACCATTCTGTGACGCCCTTTCAGTTCCCGACTAAACTAGTAGGTACTATACATATTCAGTACCGAAAAACGTAAAGGGTACTAAAAGATTCAAGGCAACGTTTGCCTGTGGCGTCATCTGAAGCAACCTGGTCCAGCATGTCGAATTCTCCGAAACTTGAACGCGTCCGCTATTCCACCGTCAGAGTCGGTGAAGCTCTGCCCTGGCCGGTGTACAACCAGTCCGGGCAACTGATGCTGGAAAGGGGCGCCGTGGTTGAGACGGAGAAGCAGTTGGAAAAGCTGATTCTCTACGGCATGTTCGTACCTGAAGAGGTCGCGCGCTCGCTCGACGAAGAGCACGAAAAGGCACAGTCTCCGGATTCGAAGCAGGACGGCAAACGGGTGAATCCCCTTGCCGACCATCAACGCTGGTTGTTCGACCTCCAGAAATCCTATGACATTGTCAGCCAGCAGCGGCCGGAAGGCATCGTCATCCTGCACAAACTGGTCGACGACCTAATTGATGCTTGTGACGGGGACCCCGACGCCAGCCTCGGTTTTATCCATTACAACGCGACTCAGCCGACGCCAACCCAGCTAGCGCTGTTTTACGGCGTGCTGAGCCGGCTAATCGCGCGCCAGCTGGATTTCGACAAGAGCCGGACCTGGAGCCTGGTGGCCGCCGCCGTGTCGGCCAACGCCGCGCTGATGCCCTATCAGGAAAAACTGAATCAGTCCGCCAGTGCGCTGACACCGCGCCTGCGGGAGATTATCAACAAGCATCCCGCCCTCAGCGCCACCATGCTGCAGCGGGTGGGAATCAATGATCCGCTTTGGCTCCAGATCGTTGAACAACACCACGAGCGGCCGGATGGCTCGGGCTATCCCAATGGCCTGCGGGACGGGCAGATTCTGCTCGAAGCCCAGGTGATCGCGCTGGTGGAACGCTATGCCGCGCTGGTGTCCGCCCGAGGTTACCGGCGCCGCTACCATCCCCATGAGGCCTTGCAGGAAATCCGCGACGATGCGCGGGTGCTGTCCCAGCGCACCCTGCTGGATGCGCTGAGTATGGTTCTGTCGGAGCACCCGCCCGGCACCTTTGTCCAGTTGACCAACGGTGAAACCGCGATTGTGGTCCACCGCGGCACAGGGACCCAGCAGCCCGTCCTCAAGGCGGTGCTGGCGAAGGGGGGCAATCCTTACCTGACGCCGCTCAAACGGGATCCCAGCGACTTGGAATTCTTTATCCGCGAGCGGGTCTTCCCCACGATCTGGCCCAAGGCAACCCTGGCCAGCCTGTGGGATTACGAAGAAGGCGGCTGATAAGCCGCCTTCTTCAGTTTCAATCAGAACGCCAGCGACCAGCTCACCGCCAGCGTCCCGTCCCGCCCCAGCTGATAGCCGTGGTAGTGCTCCGCCACGGGTTCCAGCCACTCGATCCCAAGCCGGTGCCCGGCCAGCGCGCCACCGGTCACGACGGTATTCACTCCAACGCCCAAATCCCAGAATTCACCGCCATAGTTGACCTGCAAATCGCCCGGGCTGCCGTGGTTGTGGGGCCGGTCGTAATGGCCCTGGATATCTTCTTCCTTGCTGTATTGCAGGCGCAGCGACAGACTCGCCCACTCCAGGATCCGATAGGCGGCCCAGCCGGTGGCCCGGTACTGGTCACCAAAGCTGAAGCCACGCTTGTTCTCGCTTTCCATGCGAAACACTCCGCCCAACTGCGCGCCCCAGGTCAGGGCCTGGTGGCGGCCGGTGTAGGTCAGGGTCGGTAGGAAATCCCAGGTTCCCGATCCCAGTTGCATGCCGTAATGCACCATGGTGCCGTCCGGATTCTTGCGGTCGACGTCGCCGGTGGGCGCGCTGAAGCCGAGCCCGGCGTGAATCTGGTGATCGCCCTCGCCATACAGGCGCAGCAGCGCTGCCAGCACCGTGTCGCCCAGGCCGGAGCTGCCGTGCTCGTGACGTCCCGGCGCGTGGCCGCCCCCATGGCCGCCATGCTCGCCCCCGGCATCCATGCCCATGACCATCTCCATGCTCATGTCCATTTCCATGTACTGGGGCATCAGCATCAGGTTGAGCCAATCGGTCGGCGCATACATCAGATCCAGCATGTGCATGTGCATGCTCATCTCGCGGGGAATCCCGGTGTAGCCGGCGGCCATCAGCTCGCCACGGCTGATCTCGTCGCTGCCCTGAAACAGGCCGTCCTGGCGCGAGTATTGGTAGCGGTATCCGATCATCCATTCCCCTGCCCGGTGCATGTGTTCGAACATGACGCCGGCCGGCGCATGGGTATCGGGTCGGGGAGCGTTGCCCCCATGGGATTCAGCCTCGGTATGCGCCTGGCTGGCCGGGGCGACCAGGACACTCGCTAGCAGCAATACAAAAGGGCTACGGCCTCGACTCATGTAGGACTCCATGTCAGATACGGAAGGTGCGATCCGTCGTTTACGACAGATTCTCAGGATCGGTGGGAATGAGCTCCAGTATGGAGATCGATGGTTGGCGGAACAACATGAGGGGCCGACAGAGCCTATCGAGAGGGCGAAACGAAAAGGCCCCGACCGAAGCCGGGGCCATGCCATCAGAGGCGGGTGTCGATCAGACGCGTGCGTCCTGAACAATGGGTTTGGGTTCCGCCGCGCCGGTCTTCTCGCCCTTGATCAGGCGGAAGGCGAACCAGGCGAGGTAGCCGATACCGATGGCGAACACGATGTCACCCGGTACCCGCAGCCACACCAGGCCTTCCATGATCGGGCTGTGGACGAACTCGGCGGAGCGCGCGAACCAGAGACCTTCGGAGACGCTGGCCCAGGCTTGGTAGATACCGGCCGGGATCAGCGACATGAACACCATCATGCCCAGGCCGATATTCAGCGTCCAGAACATGGGCTTCAGCAGCTTGTCGGCCCAGGCGCTGCGCTGGGTCATGCCGCGCAGGCAGAACAGCATCAGGCCGATACCGAGCATGCCGTAGACGCCGAACAGTGCCGCGTGACCATGACCGGCGGTCAGGTTCAGGCCTTGCACGTAGTACAGGGAGATCGGCGGGTTGATGGCGAAGCCCAGCAGACCCGCACCGACCACGTTCCAGAAGCCCACCGCGATGAAGCAGAGGATCGGCCACTTATAGGCGGCAAGCCAGGGCGCGGCCTTGCTGCGCTCGTAGTTGCGATAGGCCTCGATACCGATCAGGGCCAGCGGAACCACTTCCAGAGCGGAGAACATGGCACCGATCGCGATGACGGACGTGGGCGTACCGGTGAAGTACAGGTGGTGCAGCGTGCCCAGGATACCGCCGAACAGGAACACGATGGTCTCCAGAACGATGGCGCTGTTGGCCGTGGCGCTGTGGATCAGGCCCAGGCGGGTGAACAGCAGGGCAATGACGGCGGTGGCGAAGACTTCAAAGAAACCTTCCACCCAGAGGTGTACCAGCCACCATCTCCAGTACTCGATCATGGCGTAGTGGGTGTGCTGGCCCCACATCAGGGACGAGGCGTAGAACAGGCCGATACAGATGGCGGCCAGGAACACCATGGCGATCAGGCCACGGCTTTCGTCCTTGCGCTTGAGGGCGGGCAGCAGCGCACGGCCCATCAGGAACAGCCAGAACATCAAGCCGACGAACAGCAGGCTCTGCCAGAAACGTCCCATGGTGGTGAATTCCAGGCCCTGGCTACCGAACCAGAAGCTGAAGTCCACGCCCTGACGCTGCAGCGCGCCCAGCCAGCCAAAGGTGGTGGAACCGACGACCACGAAGATCAGCGCCCAGAACAACACATCCACGCCCAGTTTCTGGAATTTC
Source organism: Pseudomonadota bacterium (assembly GCA_023430625.1). Lineage (GTDB taxonomy): Bacteria > Pseudomonadota > Gammaproteobacteria > Pseudomonadales > Oleiphilaceae > JAEZAA01. Next base: position 2,826 of record JAEZAA010000124.1, on the reverse strand, counting down.
GGCTCATGGCCGGACAGCAGCGGCGAAATGTAGAGGCCCGTGGCCAACCAGGCGGTTGCGATCCAGAGCACGGCAAACTGGGTGTGCATGGTCCGGCTAACGCTGTAGGGCAGGATTTCCACCAGGGAGATGCCAAACAGGCTGTGGCCTTCCACCGCGTAGTGAGCAGTGAGAATACCCAGGCCAACCTGGGCCAGGATCAGGCCAACGACAACCCAGAAGTACTTCTTGGTGGCCTGCATGGATGCGGTGGGCTTCATGCTGAACAGCGGATCGGAAGTGGGCGGCTTGGGATCGGCTTCTTCCCGTTGTTTGCCGTGGAAGAACACCATGGCCGCAATACCGGCGATCAGCAGAATGATACTGGCCATGGACCAGAGGCCGTTGCCGGGCGTGGGTTTGTTGTCCACCAGCGGCTCATGGGGCCAATTGCTGGTGTAGCTCAGGTTGGTTTCGCCAGGGCGATCCGTGGTGGCGGACCAGGCGGACCAGAAGAAAAAGCCGGAGAGCGCCTTGCGGTCGTCGCCACTGACGATGGCGCCATGGGGCATCGCATACTGCACGCGCAGCTCATCAAACGCGGGATCGGTGCCGAACAGGCTGGTGTAGTGGGCCGCTACTTCACGAATGGCTTCCGCGCGCAGGTCGGTGAGGGTCAGGGTGTCGGTTTCCGCATCGTAGCGGTTCAGACGCATTTCCTGCTTGAGCAGGGCGCTGACTTCCGCCTGCTTGCCCACCGATAAGGTGTCATACGACTGCTGGTAATGATGTTGCGCCAGCTTCTCGCGCAGCGTCACCGCTTCCCGGTGCAGCCAATCGGCGGACCAGTCCGGCGCCAGGTAGGAACCATGCCCCCAGACCGAGCCAATCTGCTGCCCACCGGAGGCCAGCCAGGCTTTCTGACCATGCTGGATCTCCGGCCCCGTATACAGCAGGTCGCCGGACTCCGTCACCACGGATTTCGGAATGGGCGGCGCGGCCTGGTAGATTTCCGTACCCACCCAGCCCAGCACCCCAAAGGATAGAAAGCAGATTATGGCAAGCCATCGCCAGAGTTTTCGGTTTGCATGCATCGCAGCAGTCTCCCGCAGGTCAGTGTGAAAAAGCGGCTTGCTCTCACATTTGGCAGCCAGCCTTAACATGCATTCTAATTGCATCTTTTAAAGATGCAACGAAAATACATCTAATATTGATCTAGCTCAAATTCGCTGATCGAACGGACGGGTTGGAGCGCCAAAGCGGCGCTCGGGAGGGTCTGGAGAAGAAGTTCAGGCCGTCACCAAGGGCGGCCTTGGGGAGGACTGGCGAAAGCTGGAAACGCGGTGAGCGCGCTGGCCAGGCGAAGAGGGTGGCTAGTGCGCGTGTTCAGGGGTCGGCGCGGGAGGGGTCTCCGCCGGCGCCTGGGGCAATTGGATCAGTTCGGCCAGTGTGGCTGGTGTAATCTCCTCGAATCGCAACACACGCCCCCCCTGGTCCCGCGCCAACTGCTCGGCGGCTTGCTGGTTGCCGAACGAGGCCAGGGTCGGCCCCATGGATCCCTGCAGATCGGAACCCACCACATAAAACGCGCCGCGTGCATCGATCAGGTGGCGGTCGTCGGGATGCTGCCAATCGCTGCGGGCCATGTCGTGCACGAAGAGAGAGGCCCGCAGGTTTTGATTCTCCGGCTCCAGCCACCAGCTCAGCATGTCGCGGGTGGAGCAAAACTTGCGCACCGCGCCACTGCGGGCTTCGACGGCCTGGCCCTTGGGGCCGGGGAATTCTTGAATGATCATGCCGCACACGTGGCACTCGTCGCCGGACTCGAAGGCGACGGGGGTGGCTGGGGTTTGCTCTTCCGGGGCTTCACTGCAGGCGGTCAGGGCCGCAAGTAGCAGGGCCAGGAATAAGGCTCCTGGTCGGAATCCTCTGTTCTTTATCCATTGAGGCAGCATACGATTCTCCATGACTTTCCTAAACTTGAGGCAGGCCCGTAAAGTCCCTCCCCCTGCCAAGGGGGAGGGAGCAAAACCGCTACACCAGGCGCCGGCGAAATACGCCGTACGCCAGCAAAAGAGGCACCAGCGCCCAGATCAACAGCACTGCCCACAACATCAGGCTCCCCACCGGCAGATCGGCCCCCAGCGTCATCACCCCCGTCGCGTTCTCACTGGCTTCAAAGCCGGTCAGGTTGATCAGACGGTACACATCCACCGGATTGCACAGCAGCAACCAGGGCAACAGATCCGGGTTGAAGCTGCCCTCGCTGAGCACCAGAATCCCCAGCAGCGCCAGGTCGAACACCAGCACGAACAGAAACCAGATCCCCAGCGCCAGCCCCGCCGCCCTGGACTTCTCCGCCACCTTGCTGCTCACGATATAGGCGAACGCCAGAAACACCAGCCCCAGGATGATCGACGACAGCATAAAGCGACCAAAGCCCACCACCAGTTGGGGCAAGTCCACGTCGTCCACCAATAGCGCAATGGCCAGCGCCGCGCCGCCGAAGCCAATCAAGGTGGCCAGCGCCAGGATCAGGCCATGTCCGACGAACTTCCCCAACAGCAGCTGGCCGCGCCCTAGCGGATAGGTCAGCAGCAACATCAGCGTACCGCCTTCGTCCTCGCCCACAATGGCGTCATAGGCCAGCAATAGGGCGATCAACGGCATCAGGAAGGTGGCGAGACTGGCGAGGCTGGCCACGGTGGCGGGAATGGACGCGAAGCCCACCTGCCCCGAGGCGGCCGCGCCGAACCAGGCGATGCCCACCGCGAGGATGGCGAAGACGAGACTAATGGCCAGCAGCCAGCGATTGCGCAGGCCGTCACTGAGTTCCTTGCGGGCAAT